>QNDS01000259.1 GCA_003644925.1 Candidatus Fermentibacterota bacterium | reverse complement strand
TCATCGATGCTGAGGTCTTTATGGATTATCTCCTCGAGACCGGTACACTCACTCCAGCGGAATCGAGGGTTACGTTCGTACCGGCTGACTGAAGCGCATCATATCCGCATAAATACTATAGATGTATTTACCGAATGGAATGGATATCCATGATCAGGGGAAGCTCAGCATCTGATCGCTCCGGCTCAGCAGCAAGCAGTGAACAGAGTGGAAGAGCAAAGAAGTGCTTGTCTACTGCAGCCGGTTGTTCTGTTCTAAATCCCTATGCCCAGTCCATTTTCAACTTGCGATGGTGGTTCACACAGTCCAGTAAGTACAGATTGATAAGACTCTGGTAAGGAATATCGTTCTCTTTTGCTAGAGCTTTGAAATATTCAATGATCTCAGGCTGTAAACGAAGTGTGATCTGCTTCTTCAAGCGTTTCGCATAAGGGTTTCGCCTGGATTTCATTTCTGAGAAGTCGTACTCGTCTTTCATAACATTACCTCCGATAATGCCTAGCCTCATTTCTCGTTGCTTTCCGGGTGGAGATAATTCGGATAACCGATTCATCCTCCTTGCTGCAATGGCATACAAGCAGCAAGCGGAATCGTGCGCTTAGACCAAGCATCAAGAATCGATTCTCCCATTCTGAATGCTCGTCATCATAGAACTCAACCGCCCACTCATCATAGAAAACACTTACCGCTTCTTCGAATGAGATTCCATGCTTCTCCAGGTTCTGATTAGCCTTCTCAGAATTCCATTCGAAGCGTAGTGCTATCATATGTATAATGTAGCTACATTGTGGTTGATAGTCAAGTTCTTTTCTTTTCTGCAGAACTGTATAATGAGCACGGGCAGCAGATGCTGCTGCCCGCATGGATTCAGCTGGGCTGAGTATTTATTTCTTCGCGTAGGTCATTGCGCACAGAACAGCACCCTGGGGATCCTGAAGAACGCAGAATCGTCCAACCTCAGGGATATCGAAGGCAGGTTTGAGAATCCTGCCGCCAAGATCGACAACGCGCTTAACTACCGCATCCACATCGTCAACAGTGATGTAGATATCCCAGCTGGGTTCCATCCCCTTGCATTCTGCCGGCATATCCATGATTCCAGCAACGGCTTTGCCATCCACCTTAATAACAGTGTAATCTGATCCGGGCATGGGATATGTTTCATATTCCCATCCGAACAATTCCCCGTAGTATCCTTTTGCCGTATCAACATCGGTTGTCATCAGTTCAAACCAGCCGAACGCCCCGTTCTTAAGCAGATCTTCGTTCATCTTTCTTTCCTCCCAGTTAGTATATGTTAACAACGAAGGTAAACATATGTATACTAGTACTGATGTCAAGGAGTGAGATTAGCTATACCTGTATCTGGAGTAACACTTGAGTATACTTGATGGAGTATTTACTGCTGTATGAAGAACCAGGCTGAATGACTGTATAGAGGAAGGGAAGACTGATATGATCTGCTGCTTCATTGCTCTGCTGATTGCTGCTCAGGGTTCCTTAACTGATACTCTATGGACAGAGAATACTGAGTATTATTCCATATCTGTGAATTATCCCGCCGAGGCACTGGAGAATGAAGCTGCAGGGGAGAGGCTTGAAGAGTATGCCAAAGGACAGATACAGAACTTCAAGCATAACTTCGAGGAGTATTTCAAGGATGATCCCTTGCCGATGGAATGGAACCTGGAGATAACCTTCATTCATGAGCCCTCACCGGACGGCATGCTCTGCATAATAGCATGGATATGGGAATACAGCGGAGGTGCCCATGGGAACTCGTGGACACAAGCCTTCGTATTCGATCTAGCCACAGATTCTCTCATAGGCCCTGTTGAACTGCTGGGCTCCCAGGCAGAATTCGAAACCTTCGCAGAAGAGGTCATGGTTCAGCTTAATGAACTGCACGTTGACGAAGGCTGGGTAGAGCAGGGCGCATCTCCGACAACGGAGAATTATCACACCGTTTATCCTGTCCCGGATGAGAACGGCGGTATCGCTGGTTACACGGTTATTTTCCCGCCCTACCAGGTTGCCTGTTATGCATGCGGACCTTCAGAGGTGTACGTTCCGGTAGAATGAACCGATGAGATGTCCTAGCTGTTGTTCAGATTCCGCAACCCTTTTATTCAAAAAGACCCAGAATCAGTCACTAAGCTGGAGAAACGTCAGATTGACCGGACAGCAAAGGTGATTTATGATGATTTGTAAGTGAAAACAGTCGAACGGTTCAGTACAGGTTTCTGATAACGTTACATCGCATCCTGTAAAGTTGAAGACAAGTTCTAAAATAGTATGAGGATTAAAACTATGGATAACAGCCCTCCTTCAGAGAGACCAGAACCGCTGGGACGCCGGAGACTGGCAGCGATCATGTTTACCGATGTTGCAGGTTCCAGCCGGTTGATGGGTGATAATGAAGATCATGTCATGTCATTGCTCAAAAGGGATATCAGGGTCATCGATGATCTCTGCCGGCAGTTTGAAGGACGGGTGCTCAAGTCAATGGGAGATGGCTGTCTCGCCATTTTCGAAAGCGGAGTGCATGCGGTTGAATGCGCCAGGGAGATACAGCGGCATTTCAAAGAACAATCCGGATCATTACCGGAAAATGAAGTGCTGGAGCATCGCATCGGTATTCATCTTGGGGATGTATATGTAAGTGATGATGATGCAATGGGTGATGGCGTCAATATCGCGGCACGACTGCAATCTGAAGCTCCCAATGGCGGTATCTGCATTTCCCAGGCGCTGTACGAAGTAGTTAAAACTCGGCTTGCCCTTAAAACAGTATATCAGGGACCAAAACATCTTAAGAACATCAGAGAAGAAGTGCATCTTTACAGTATTGTTGAATTGGATGACGCACCGCAGGAAACTGGAACTTCCCCGTACAAGGCAAAGAAGAAATCCCCCGGCGGAAGTAAGTTCTGGAGAATAGCCGGAATTGCAGCTTTAGTTTTAGTCGTTCTTCTTGGATTACGGGCATTAAGAATATGGCGCAACGCATCCGGTGAACAAACGGATATCTCTGAGCAATTCAACCGGCTCGACCAGAATGGTGATCTCAGACTTACACCCGATGAGCTTCCCGAGCAATACAGAGAATCACTGATAAAGGCGGATGTGAATCAGGATGGTGCCATCAGCATTCAGGAATTCAAGCAAGTTATTAACCTTGCAGAGCATCGGGAGGAACTCCAGGAGCTGATGTTCGGGCAGCTTGACCTCAACGCTGACGATTGTCTTTCCCCTGATGAACTCACTGAGCGCATGCGTGTACGCCTCATGTCGGCCGATCAGGATCAGAATGGCACAATAAATCTGGTGGAGTTTCAGGACTTCCTGCATCAAGAGCAGCTCAACCTCCTGGATGCGCAGCAGCCTGACAGTCCTGCCCCTGTTCCAGACCCTCCTCAATTAAGAGACCCCGAACAGGTTTTTCAGAGTCTGGACCTTAATCAGGATAACCGAATCACTCCGAATGAAGTACCCCCGCAGCGCCGCAACGAGATCATGAGGGCGGATCTCAGCGGAGATGGCATAATCACTCATGCGGAATTCAGAGAGGCAATGATTCAACTGGACGGGTTACGCTAACCTCCTGGAAAAATTATTCTGAGAGATACTGCAAATTTGTCTCCGCGATTCTCTTCCGAGAAGGAATGGTCGTCATACCGATGACGGTTTCCATATCAGCAATAGCCTGCTGCGTATCTCCCGTATTCATGCAGCAGATTCCCCGCATGTAGTACGCGTCTTCAAAATCAGAATCAAGTCTGAGCGCTTCGCTGAACTCTTCTATCGCCTTTTCGAATTCATTGATCTCGGAGTACTGGCGCCCCCTGGCGTAGAAGTAGTCTCTGGAACCAGGATCCAATTCCGATATTTCCCTGAGTTCATCGATCAGATCAACTATGTTCTGCACTGGTGAACCCTGTGGATCTATACCGTTGTGAAAGGTCATGATCACTTCGTATGTCCGCTCGAATTCATAAAGAGCACTGTCAAAATCCCCCGATCTCAAATGAGCAGCAGCGGCAATTTTGTAGAAATTTTCGTCTGTTGGGTTCAGTTCCATTCCCCTGTTCGCGTACTCAAGTGCATCTTCCCATAGCTCCAGATGTGCTGTGGTCAATACCAGCCCGTTATATATCCGCGGGTAACTATCGTCTATCTCCAGCGCTTGAAGGAGACCTTCGTGAGCTATCTCGATTTCATCCTGCATGACATAGATCAGAGCCCTGTCAACGTACGCATCCAGATAATGCGGATACTCATCGATCAGGTTACTGAAAACTGAAATGGCAATATCGAGATTACCCATGTACGTGTAGCATAATCCTGAATCATAGATATACTGCGGATTACCGGGAGCCATTTCGATCGCGATCTGAATATCCAAGAGTGCTTCCTCGAAGTATCCTGCATCCATCAGGAATGCACCCCGGTCGTAATACGCATCTGCAGTGTCGGGGAAGATTTCGACTTTCAGATTACAATCCTCAAATGCTTCTTCGTAGCGCCCCATAAGAGTCAGCGTATAAGC
>QNDS01000258.1 GCA_003644925.1 Candidatus Fermentibacterota bacterium | reverse complement strand
TTCTTTTCCAGAATCTTCCTCCGCCTGGCCATGGCCGGTTAGAAAGCGCTTTTGATACCGGCCCATGTGCCGGACTGCAGCTCCATGGCGCTCCCGTATGCTGTAACAACTATACTGTGTATCTTCCAGTTAACGCTCGCCCATTCATACGAGGCAGCACTAGCGTATGCATAAAAATAAAACCCAATATAAGTCCCGTCCGGTGGATCTATTATCGAGTATACAATGGGATCACTGTCCGTAATTGAGCTGTACCAGAATACATACTCATCGTATATGAGACCTCCCCCTATCGTTGTCGATGATATCCAGAATTGGCCTCCAGCCCCACCCTCATCGGTTGCAGCGCTCAGAACGTGCACGATGTGAACTACAACGGAATCAGCTCCATCAGGCACGAAGTAGTAAACTTGAGGTGCACCGAGGTAGGAGCTCAAATCGGCATCCCAATTTTCACCGGCGGAATAGTGCTGTGCTTTCGCTCCGGGATTATTGAATGTCCAGCGGTTGTTATGCCAGCCTGACGGCAGTTCATCAAAAATACTCTCAAATATGACGCAGTCGGCAAAGGATGAACATGCAAATAAAACAAGAATACCGAATAGAATCGATTTCATTCTTCCTCCCATCGCCAGTTTCTATTTATCCTGTTTAACTATAGTGTACTTCCACATGAAAGAAAACGGGAAGGGCGGGAGAGATCCCGCCCTTCCTTCCCGATCAGCTTGAGACTACCAGGTTTTCTGGAAACTGAGCTGAACCTGAATTGAACCGGATCCATCCGGCGGGGCGGGGATATTCAATCCTTCGAGAACTTCGCTCAGGTCTTCATCAATATCACTGTCAAGGCCGCTGCCGATCAGTGAAACGCTGATTACATTACCAGCGCCGTCAATCTCAATACTGAATGTGACCATACCTGCGGGCCAGAGGTCGGCATCCTCAATTCCGCCCAGGTAGTTCTGGTACACTTCTGTCATATCCGCGAGAAGTTCCCGTGCTGCGGAACGAACAACCGATGGAAGCAGCCCCAGTGTGGGGGAGGCGGATACAAGGGTGACAGTGCCGAACCAGGCAGTCTCTTCATACTCGTAGTAGTCAGCATTGATCTCACTGCATACATCGTAGGATGAAGAACCTCCCATACCAACAGTGGATACAGGTGCCTGAGCGCTTCTGAAAGTAGATCCGCTGGAGTTGTACAGAGCTTCCGTTCTTTCACCTCCGAACACACCTTCGTACGAGACACCATCGGGCATGTTAACGGGAACCTGAACCGTTACCGGATTGCCATCAGGGTCGGTTCTTACCTCTTCGCATACCGCAACGAACGATGTGTACTCACTCATTATCTGATAGTCGAGAGCAGTATCGGTTATCTCATCTATTATGTCCTGATTCTGTTCGATGTAACCGTATGAATTGTACATCTGACGGTTGAGGTCGTGTATCTTCTTCCGGGCCCAGAGAGTGGCTATTACATCGTTGCCTTCCTCGTTCGAGGGAAGCACGACCCGAACGTCTTCATTCCAGTTTCTGCCCGCGATGGTACCTGATATGTGAACTGTTTCGTTTCCGGAGCCATCGTACTGTCCAACGATCACGAGTGGTTCTCCGGCGTACAGGTCAGGAATTCTGGATGGATAGATATCGTGAACATCGAGGTTGCCCCAGTCAATACTGATCCCGACAAGGTATGGATCGTTGATTTTCTCGTATATCGCGCTTACCGCTTCTGTGGGATCCTCGTTCAGCCCCACGTAATAAGCATGCCCGCGTCCTTCTTCAGCCAGGCCCTCTATGAGGTATCTGTTGGGGCTCGAACCGACTCCGACACTGAATAGCCTGGTGTTCTCTCCAAGGGTACTCTGGAGTTCGCCAAGTATCTCTGCCTCGTTGCCGATGAAGCCATCTGTAAGGAAAATGACAAATCGCATTCTTTCAGGATCCTCTGGATAACCTATGGCAGCCCTTACCCCTTCGATCATCATCGTTCCGCCGCAGCCGCTCATACTGTTGATAAACCGCACACCCTGCTCGATGTTGAGCTCAGTGTTGCTCAGCGGAGCGCTCGACATGCTGCTTGCGACCTCGCTGAATCTCATGATCTGGAATGTGTCGTCCGGGTTCATCCCCTGAACGAACTGTCTGACCGTTTCCTTCGCAACATCCATAGGCTGACCGCCCATGGAGCCGGAGCAGTCGACAACGAAGAACATCTCTTTGGGAGTGATCTCGCTTACATCAATATCAGCGTCCGGCTGGAGGATGAGCATGAAGTGACCGCCCAGCTCACCGTTGTGGGAGATAACTCCGGTCTGTATTCTATCAGATGCCGTTGTATACCTCAGTACGAAATCCCTGTTCGGGATAACATCATCATCCTTGAGGGATATAGTGACATTCGCTTCTCTCCAGTTGAGATCGACGTCCACTTCATGATTTATCGACTCGAAATCCACTATCTCGACACCCGGGTTGATAGTGACTGAAAGTTCGATATCATACCCGGTTCTTGTTCCTTCCGGCACGATCGGGGGAGTGATCCGGTCAGCATCTTCCACTGAAGTTGATACGGTATCCCTGCCGAATATTTCTCGAAGGAATTCGCCCGGCGGCACAAATCTCGGTCCCACTACCATCGGGAACACGATCTCGTATTCCCCATCATCGTACTCCACAGGTGCTACGTAGCTTATCTCGATCACAATACTGTCGCCCGGCAGGATATTACCGACACTCTGCGTGAAGATGTTCGGGCGTTCCTGCTCGAGCAGGCTTGCGGTCTGGCCGGATTCAATCGCCTGCTCGTAAATCTGACGTGCAAGATCCCTCTCGTGGATCTTACCCTCGATGAATCTGTCACCTATCCACATGTTCATCCTGTCAACCGCCCCGCTTTGAGGGAGCGGGAATGTGTAGACAGCCTCTATAGGCTCGTCATAGGGGTTTCCATAGACCTGACGGACTGTCGCCCTCTGGAGATTCCCGCTTATGGTAATCTCGACATAAGTGTGCTGCAGTGGAAGCTCACCTATAACGCCTTCTTCTCCAACAACCTGCATCCTGCCTGCGCTCGATTCTTCCCTTTGCTCTCCCGAGGAGAAGGCAGTTGCCGCAGCAAGTATCAGCAGTGTGATGATCAGATGTTTCATTCTTTCAGACCTCCGTGTATAAGTTTACTGTCTCCGGTTCTGATACATTGAAGTGGGCTTCCGTATTCCATCATCAATCGTTTCAGGGACTGATGTTCATGGTTGCCGGAGGTATTCGAGAACGCAGCTGAAGAATTGCCATTGACAGGAACATTCGCAATTTTCATTATCTGTTGCTGTACTCTCCCTGTGAATTACGAGAGAAAGGACGTAATATGAAATACAGACATCTGCTTCTGGTTTTCATTGTTGCATTACCAGCGGGTGCTGAACTGGATTTGGAGCAAGTTCATCCTGATGAACCTGTTGATTCTACAGTCAGCAGATTCTCCTTTGAAAATGCCCTGGAATCTATCGGCACAATCAGATATGCACTTAACAGCTTCCGTGAATTAACACGAATCTGCGGAGTATGTCTGAGTGAAGAAGAGTTATCTACTATCCCTTATTCAGATTGGGAAAGTCAGAATCTTGGTTTTCGCAACTGGTGCGGCAGCATAGAGGGAGCTCTATACTACAGTAATTACCGAATCAGAAAGCTCGAATATGAGATAGCCCTGCTAAAGGCAGACTCTGGCGAAATCGATGCATTGAGCCTGGAGGGCGCAGAAGCTGAATTCCAGATTGCCGAATCACTGTTTTTAGACTTCTGGAATACTTTCGGTATTGCAGACTGATCAGAAAAGGTAATATGAAACTGTCACTTGTTATCATCGCATTGAACGAAGAGGAGACCATAGGACGCTGTATCGGGAGTGTCCCCTTTGCCGGTGAGATTATAGTGGTTGATTCCCGAAGCACCGACTCAACTGCTGCAGTGGCGCAAAGCTGCGGCGCAAAAGTATTGGTCCATGAATTCCAGAGTTTTTCAACTCAGAAACAGTGGGCGATAGAGCAGGCTTCAGGCGATTGGGTACTAACGCTGGATGCCGATGAATTTCTGAACGATGAACTTGCCGGTGAGATATCATCTATAGTGAATAGTGAAACCGTTCAGTCAGGATTCCGTCTGCCATTCAGAATTCTGTATATGGGCAGACTGATGCGCTTTGGCCCATGGTCCGGTGAACGCCATCTAAGACTTTTCAGGAATGGGCAAGCCTCTTTTCCCGATTCAGGCGTTCATGAAGGACTGAAATTACTTGAAGGGACCGAAGGAGTTTTAAAAAACGGTTACGTAATCCACGAATCATATTCATCACTGAGCGATCAGATGCGGAAAATGCTGCAGTACAGTACACTCTGGGCGGGGGAGGAATTCGGGAAGGGCAGAAGATCTGGTTCATTCCGGATAGTCTTCAGACCTGCCTGGAGGTTCATCAGCGCATACCTGCTGAGGGGAGGGTTCCTCGAAGGATTACCCGGGCTCGCAGCATCGATTATCTCGGCATATTACGTA
>QNDS01000257.1 GCA_003644925.1 Candidatus Fermentibacterota bacterium | reverse complement strand
GATGAAACGACACTGAAGGAAAGGAACGATCCTGAAGCACCTTGATAATAGTTTCACCAACAAGCCCTGTCGCTCCGACAATACCACAGGTAATCATTGTTTCACCTCCAAATACAATAACCGATACATATCTGCAGCAATCCTGTGGTCAACCCTCACGATTTTAGCATGCTCAGGAACACGTATCAGCTCCCTCGATCATCGCAGCTTGGATTCACCACCGCCGGTAACCCGGAATCAGATGGTCCTCCCTGTTCTCCAGGGGGGAGCAACTGGATACAGCGAGGCTTCTTCAACGGACATACCCGCTTCTCTGGCAGCCAGCAGTGATATCCAGTACAGACCGGAACGTTTTCCAGGCAGGGGAGACATTAAAGAGCTTGTTGAGCGGATTCTCAGAAGCGAAGGAGTCCCCCTTGAGATAGGTGCACTTGTCTGGATCGAAAGTGATTTTACCGTGGGCTGCTACTCCAGAGTTGGAGCCGCAGGTCCCTGGCAGCTGATGCCCACAACAGGACGTGAACTTGGTTTAAAGATAGATGAATCCATTGATGAACGATATTCCTGGGTTGCTTCCACAAGAGCTGCAGCAAGGTATCTCACACACCTGCACAATATTTTCGATGACTGGTCTTTAGCGATTGCAGCATACAATTGCGGTCCGGGAAGGGTTCAGGCAGGACTTCGACAGGGGGGCAGCACTTTCGGTGAAATTGATCTTCCAGGAGAAACGGACGCATTCGTCCCGCGGTTTGCTTCCGCCGCTGAGGCTTACGTTCAGGTAGAGCTTGATTCGGATAAGCTTGCTGTCGTCTGGGTCCCTTCCGGTTTTGATCTTCGATTGCTTGCCGCTGAAACCAACCTTGATATCGATGTACTTATGGATCTCAACAGATCGTACCTTTTGGAAAAAACACCCGCAGAGGGAGAAGCCTGGGAGATAGTCGTACCAGCTGCATATGCCGGAGAAGTGTTCAATACTTCATGGGCTATCGATCCTGAGAGGTACATCGTGAAGGAGGGGGACAGCTGGAGCCGGATAGCTTCCGCGCTGGGCGTGTCATCGGAAATTCTTACGGGACTGAATCCGGCAGGATCGCTTCAGCCCGGTATGTACATTGACATTCCGGAAAGCCAGCGCCAGCCAGTGAATGCCGGATACGTTGAAAATCCTCAGTTCATAAGGTATACCGTTCGTATGGGCGACACACTCGGTGAGATCGCAGCAGGTGTAGGTGTGAGTTCCAGGGAAGTTGCTCTGTGGAACGAAATGTCACCTGGTGATACCATATTTCCCGGGGATGTCCTTCTGCTCCGCCGTTCCGGCAGTTCACCGGATCAGGAACAGAGCGAATCCAGACCCACCCTTCCCGCTGGAGATGAAATAGATATAGTATCAGGTGGGGGATGTGTTGAGCATACAGTTATTGAGGGAGATACTCTCTGGGATCTGGCAATAAGATATGGGGTTTCCATAGAACAGATTATGTTCCTCAATTCGCTGGAGAATAATGTACTCTCTTTAGGAAACATTCTTGTAATTATACCTGAGTAGGTGAGTGAGAATAATGGCATTGTTTGAATCGGGATCCAGAAAGATACTGAAGAAGATCAGAAAATTCGCCAGTGAAGGCAGTGTGAACAGGGTTGCATCTACAGTTAAAGAGGAAAAGAGTGTTCTCCTTGAGGAAAGCACTGTTGCACTGGAACTGGTTGAACTCCTGCTTGACATAGGTCATCCGAATCTTGCTGCCAGTGTAGGCGAAGAAGTCATGCATCGTCACAGACAGATCGCCAAGGAAGTCCGAAACCTTTTCATCGGCAGATTGAATGAATTCTCCAGATCCACAGATCTTTTAAGGGTGATCTGGAAAAGCTACATTGATATACATGATTACAGGGGCGCAATCAGTATTCTCCGGCAGGCTGATGAGATAACCGTTACAAGCCTTTTCGATGTTATCAAAGAGAAAATGCAGAGTTCAATGCGATTTGATGGTACTGTTCACCCTGAAGCCGATCAGGATTCTCTGGTCGAGTGGGGGTTGGCTCTGCACCGAGAGATCAGGTCGGGCGAGGCAATAGAATTTCTCTGGAAAGTGTGCAGGGAGGTTGAGTTTCCTCACCGTGATATATCCCTTCTGGCGTTCTGGATGGGTAATCAGATAAAGGATCTGGACAGCAGTTACCTGATCTCACTTATGGGCATTGCAGCGGTCTCCGGTAAAATGGACAGGGCTCTGGAGTTTGCAAGCAAGCTGTCGGACAGTGAACCATCCCCCGATGAAGCTGTGGATGCTGCGGACGTTATTGAAAAATGGATGGTACCTGCTGACCGTTCTGGTAAATCAGCATCATTTCTTGCAGAGATGTTTACTGCAGCCGGTAAGACTGAGGCAGCATCAAGAACTCTGGAGGGCATATACAGTCACAGCCTGGACAGGGAGGAGCTTGAATCAGCAATTGAAGATCTGGTAGCCCATCCCGAAAGCGGCGCAGCTCCTCTTCTGCTTTCAGCCCAGATCAACCTGGAAAAGGGAAGGATCACCGAAGCTATAGAAGCTCTCGAGAGAGCATTCGAAGCGGGGGGTGCCGATAGCCGGAAACTGATCGATATCTGTCGGGACATTCTGAACGAAACCGGTGACACTACAGGTTCAATTGCTGTTAAACTCGCTCGTTACCTTGTTGAAAGCGGAGATATCAAGGATGCTGTTTTAGCTTTACTTCCGATAATTGACGCGGATTCAGCATTTGTTTTTGAACACGTGGAAAAGCTGATTATCAGAGACAGTAATAACTCTTACGTTCTTTCTTTGCTTGCCGCGGCACTCTTTGAAACGGGAAAGAGGAGCGAGGCTTCCACCACTCTTCAGTATCTGTCAAAAAGAAAGGAAAAAAAGTTCTGCAGCGAGGCCGCAGCTGTATTTGATGAACTGGAGAATCAGATTGAAAAATATCCCGAGCTTAGAGAAGCCAGAGCCCTTTTCAGGCTTCATTCAGAGAGGGAGCAGGATGCAGCTGAAGACTGGTTCAAACTTCTGCTTAAGGGTAGAAACCCTTCACAGGAAGGTCAGGAATTACTGAGGAAGGATAAGATTTCCGTTGGATCAGTACAGCAGATCACAGATGCCGGTTTCAGCCCGAACACTCCATGGCAGGCGTTGGTGGTAGCACTGATCTGTCTGCGGGAGAGTAATATGGAGCATGCGAGCAAACACCTTATCAGGGCTATGGAAACCCCTGAGCTTCAGGAAGTCGTTATCGACAGAATCGCGAAATTGCCTGAAGATCTTCGCGATCAGCTTGACCTGCAGCTGATATTCACGAAAATAATCCCCGGAACAGCTGCTGAATCACTCGCATCGATCCTTGAGACGATTGAGGGAGATGAAGACTGGAAGATCGCTCTTGCAACGGAGCTCAAGTGGGATAATCCCGCAGAGGAGGCTCAGTTCAAATTCAAGTATCTGCTTTCCAGAAACAGGGTTGTCCTCGCCGGATCCTCCTACATAGAAGGCAGTATTGGCGAGCCTCTTATCGATGCTGTTGCACAGGCTTGCTCTGAAACACTGAGGGACAGGTACAAAGAAGTTCTGGATCTTCTTGTAAAACCTGTGAAAAGAACCTGGTCAAGCATGCTTGCTAGAACCGTATTGGAATTCATACTGCCCAAAACACCCTCTATGGGTCTTCAGATCAGAAAGCTCATCGCTGAATCATATAAGACTGAAAAGAGATTCAGTGATGTGTCAGCCATATTGGCACCTGTATTTAATGAAGAAGGCGTACTGGAATTACTTGAAAGTATGGTCGAAGACCATCCCGGGGAGTACGACCTTCTGGATTCACTTACACGAACTGCCGCATCAAGGGGGGACTTTCAAAGATTTCATGAGTATTCTGCCGTTATGCTCGATATTGATTCGGGCATAGCTGAGGAACTTGCAAATCTGGCCCTTTCCATGGCAGCTGACAGTTCGTCCGGCAGAGCATACCTTTATGTTGCAAGATTAGCTTCCCGCTACAGGATCGATGCCGATATCGATGATCTGATCATGAAGGCAGTACTTATTCTGCCCGAGCTCTCTAAAGAAGGGATAGTTGAGGAGTTTCACAGTAAGATAGGATCTGCTTCAGGGGCTGTATGCGCCGCAGCATCTGGAAACGCGTCTGCCTTCAGCAGTATCTGCAGGGACAATCCCGGCATCAGCATTCCTCTGAATGAAACGATTATTGATATCGCTATGCTTGACTGGACCCCTGAAGAGAATGCGGAAGCTCTGCTTGATCTGGCCGGACAGGCTCTGACCGCTGGATTTCCACAGAAAGCGGAGAGTATACTGTGTGATCTTGCGCTGAAGAGTGATCCTCCATGGAAGATAGAGGCGTCAAGGAAGATGCTCACTGAGGTCGTAGCGGGAAAATTAGACAGGATCAGATTCTGGGAATCAGTTCAAGCTGATACTGTTGTTGCAGAAGCACTTGATAAACTCTTCCCCGATGGATTCGGGAAAGTAGGAAGTGATGAGGCTAGAGTTATCGCCCCGGCAGTGCTCAACT
>QNDS01000256.1 GCA_003644925.1 Candidatus Fermentibacterota bacterium | reverse complement strand
GATAGATTCGAAAAGTGAAGATTATTTGAAAAAACGATTTATCCGCTCGCTTCGGCTGGCAGATAGACAGAAGGAGAAGAACAATGGATGATATTTTAAGAGGTATTGAATCCTCTCAGATCAGGGATGATTATCCCGATTTCAGGTCAGGGGATACGGTGAAGGTTCACTTTCAGGTTGTCGAAGGAGATAAGACCAGAGTACAGATATTCCAGGGAGTGGTAATCTCCAGACGCGGAGGCGGAGCTGCCGAGACGTTCATGGTAAGGAAGATTTCAGGTGGTGTGAGCGTAGAGAGGGTCTTCCCTCTGAATTCACCTCTTATCGAGAAGATCGAAGTAACCAGAGCAGGGAAAGTCCGCAGGAGCAAGCTTTTCTACCTTCGCAGCAAGACAGGTAAGGCTGCAAGGATCAAAGAGAAGAAGACATTCGGCGCCAGGAAATAGTACAACGGAAACCCGTCTCCATCTGTTCGATGAAAATTTCCGATCAAGATATCCCCTTATAGCGGGGATAGATGAGGCGGGGAGAGGCCCCCTTGCCGGCCCTCTTGTAGCCGCGGCGGTGATGTTCCCCCCGGAGACGGTTCTGACCGGGGTAAATGACAGCAAGAAACTTTCCGGCGGTAAGCGCAAACGGCTTTTCCCTATTATCATTGAAAAATCGGTGTACTGCTCAACTGGTATTGTAGAACCCTCCGAGATAGACACAGTTGGTATGGCCCAGGCCGTACGTCTTTCCTTTACAAGGGCTGCTCTGGGTATACCTGCTGATCTCTTTCTCATCGACGGCCTTCCTGTAAAGAATCTGAACATCCCTGCAGAATTCATCGTTAAAGGCGATTCGAAAAGTCTTTCAATTGCCGCTGCCAGTATTATCGCCAAGGTCACAAGAGATGAAATCATGATAGAGGCTGACCGGAAGTATCCCGGTTACGGCTTCGCTTCCAACAAGGGTTACGGTTCGGCAGGACACATGGAAGCCATCAGAAGACTGGGGCCCTGTCCTATTCACAGAATGTCGTTCGCTCCGATGAAGAATGACGCGCAGCTGAGGTTCCGATTTGAGTGAGATATCAAGGGAAGCCGAATCCTTCGTGTGCCGATGGCTCGAGAAGAGTGGATGGATTATTGAAGCCCGGAACTTCAGAACCCGCAGATCAGAGATAGATATAGTGGCGAAGAAAAAAGATATTCTCTCCTTCGTTGAAGTCAAATTCGCTTCGGACAATTCTGCGACAATTGCGCTGGGTAAGATAGATTCGGAGAAGCAGGCAAGAATCGTACACGCCGCTTCGACTTACCTCTGGGCAAACCCCCCATCAGGCCAGATACGCTTCGATGTGGCGATTGTACGGGGTTCACCCATGAACCTCCGAATGGACACTTACCTTGAGGATGCCTTCCGACCGGACCAGATGTGATCTGCAGCAGCTTCCTTTGATGAAGAAAGTACAGCTTCAGCATCTTCGGGATGTGTGGATTGTCAGGTGATTGTCAATATATACTAAATATTATTGTCAATCCCATGCTCGATAACAGACCGGAGAACGGGGTCGAGATTTTCGATGCGGAACGTTATGTCCGGATGAGCAGATTGAAAGATTCTGAAAACCTCATCAGAGAAGCCCTGACCGATGGATTGCACCCCTTTGAAGTCGAGAATAATCTCTTTGAACTGATCCAGGCCCACCAGCAGACGTTTTGCCTCGGAACGTGAGACATAGGTTTCCCGAAAAAGGCGGACCAGCACCCGGGTTCGTTCAAACTGAAAACTGAACTCTTCCGGGGCATATATGGAAAACACGTTTGCAAGTTTTCTTCGCGTGCGACGTTTTACCTTGAATCGGACTTCAGTTCCCTTGATCGTCCTTGCCCTGGCGACATAAGTCTCGTCAATCGTGTTATTGATCATGAGTTCCGTCTCATGTGATCGAAGAGTGAATTGATCCCCGGCTTTTGATGTGAAGAAGATACCTTCTCCCGAATGCTTTTTCCTCATCGTTGTGGTCTTGCCTTTCAGCAACTCTGCCACTGCCTGTGATTCATCCGTCAGATTGAATTTAGATGCGATGGAGTGGAATACTCCGATGCCCCGGTCCCGTATTCGAAACGTGCAATCGTATGAATCCAGAGAGACCTCCACCATAGCAGATGAGGATTCTGAATGATCGATTGAATTGTTCAGCATCTCGGTGAACGCGTATTGCAGGATTTCAAAGGCGGTTGGACTCGTAAGTTTTTTCAGGTTGAGGAACAGGGCGGTTTCCTCAAAGACCCTGTCCTCTTCCAACCCTCGGAGACTGTAACGACGCGAAAAGTGAGGGAGGATATTGCGCTGTTTCTTCCCGCCCGAAATGAAGTAACGCGCCCCGCGCGTTTGCCCCTCCTTACGAACCAGTCCCTCTGCGATGAGCTTACGCAGATGTGCATTAATGGCCTGCCTTGTGATTCCAAACATGCGGGCGAGTTCGGTTCCGCTATTACCTCCAGAGGCGATTAGTGCCTGAAGGATATGTTGTCGTGTCTTCATTCATCGAGATCCTTAAAGTATTGTCAACTATTTGTCAACCTATTTTAATATATATTGTAAAGGCATCTTTTCGTCAAGGATAAATTGGATTACATACCATGACAAGACAATGTGCCAAAGACCTGACACGGATTATCCCGCTGGTGCTCTGTCAGGTCTGAAGCGATATCAGGAGACCTGCAAGGGCAGCGGCGACTATAACAATTCCGCAAGCAACATAAACGATGACCATGGATGCGTGACCGATGGACTGGATGTTGTGCCGAAAACCGCTGAATTGCCGGATCAGAGATATTCTATCATCGATATCACCCTGCAGCAGATCCATGTAGTGCATGTGCATTCTTCCCAGCATTTCCTGATCCTCCCATTATATAAACACCGATCAGGAAGATGTGGTTTCCGCAGCTATCCGCAGATGTCAACAGGGATGGCTATGCCCCGATACTGATGTATGTTTTATGATAGAACAGGTGCCTTCTAATCTTAGACACATTAAAATGGATTTGGAGTTTTCGTGAGTATAATTACCATTCTGATTGCCGGTATCATGTCTTCTGATCGCGACGACTGATACTTGCAGATGAATCGGTAATGAAGAATTTTATCAGTCTCAGATCATCAGGCAGGAACGGCTGGCTGGTTTTTGCCGCTCTCCTGCTCCCGTTCGCTGCAGTTATCATTTTCTGTATCGTGTCCGGTGTTCCCGATCTCGCACTCGGGGGCGACGGTGCGCTCCTTGAGTTCTCCGAGAGGAGTACAGCCGAAGGGGGGAGTTTTACCGGGCCATATTCCAAGTACGGTTTTCATCATCCGGGACCGGTCTACTTCTTTGTCAGAATTCCGCTTTACTACCTTTTCGGAAGAAGCGCCTCTGCCTCTTACATCACGGTAAGCCTGATATGCATGCTCTGTCTCGCTTCTGTATTCCTGCTTTTGAGAAAATGCGGTAACCGATTGATGCCTGTAATTTTCTGTTTACTTGCCGCGATCTTCCTCTGGTCTTTAAAACCGGTGATATGGCTCAGCGACTGGAACCCTTTTGTTATCATCTTTCCCCTTCTGCTGACCTTCGTTTCGTTCACTGCGGTTGCAGCCGGTTTTCATGTATTTCTTCCAGTTGCAGTCGCAGCAGGTTCCTTTTCCGTGCAGACCCATATCGGATGTTTGCCATCTGTTGCTGCCGCTGCGGTTTTTGCAGGGGTCTTCCTTGTCATCCGGTTTAAAAGGAGATCGAATGGGGGTGTTCCCTCATTGACCGGTTCTTCCATTGCGAGAAGTATATCGATTGCATCGATAACTGCTGTGATACTCTGGGCACCTGTTCTACTGCATGAACTGACTTCGGGCAGCGGGGGAAATTTATCAGGAATACTCCGCTTCTTCAGGGAAGCATCCCCCGGACTATCACTGAAAAGGTCTTTCTTTATCTGGGTAGATGCAGTTTCCGGGATGGAGGGAAACCTGCTAAGCGGGGAATATCTGCGCAGTGCAGGCATACTGTTCCATGTAAAGGGTATCATTGTATTCCTGCGGGTTGCTTTGCTTTTCGTCTGCTGTACTTTTCTGTACAGAAGGAACCGCACCGGTTTTACGTTTTTTACTGGCTGCATGCTCCTGCTGCTTCACCTGACAGCCTTTTTGTCCATATCTCAGGTGCGCGGTGAACCCCATACCTACCTGTTCCTCTGGTTTTCTGTGCTGGGGCTGTTATCCTGGACGGTCATATTCTCTTCGATAGCGGAATTGTCTGTCCTGTTCAGAAGTGATAGGGTTTCGCGATGGGGTATTCCGGCATGTACCGTCATTGTGCTCGTATTTTCGATCCTGAACACTGCATCAATATGGAATAAACCCCCGGGCAGCCCTTATGATCCCCTTTTCTATCACGACGGACAGGTTATGGCGCTCGGTGATTCCCTTAGTCATTACATCTCCATGCAGGATGAAAACGGCTGGGTGATAATTCCTGCGGAGCATGATCTCTGGCCCGTTATGGCAGGTCTGCTCAACAGTCTCGATAAGGAGGGGAGGCATGTATCCG
>QNDS01000255.1 GCA_003644925.1 Candidatus Fermentibacterota bacterium | reverse complement strand
ATCTGAAGAGACACGCTTAGAAGCCTCTCCTATTATCTGTATCTGCCTGATGACACCATCCTGGAGCAGATCGGAACTCTTGAATTCGTTTTCATCTACTTCATGCAGGTAACTCTCTATCCTCGCTATGGAATCCAGAATGTGCTGAAGATAGACCCGGTCACCCTGCTTCTTCATAAATAACCTTTTGTTCGCTGAGTATCTGGTCTCTGAGATATGGACTGATTGACTGTTCCGTCAGAAGATCAACTATTCTGTGTAATGCCTCTGAAAGTTCTCGTTCCAGTTTGACAAGCGTAAGCAAACCAACCCGATCACTGAAGGTGATAAGTAAATCAATATCACTATCTGGTCCGGCATCCCCACGGGCAAAAGAACCGAATAATGACACTTTGCTTACTTTATGTTTGCGACAGACGTCAATGAGTTTCCTGACATCAATTTCTTCCATACTCAACTCCTCGTAAATAGTACTTCACAATGTGAAAATAGTGATCACACTCTAGTATGTAAACACTGTGGGCTGTCCTATGGATTTCGACAGTGGTACTGAACCATCGAGTACCAGCTCCAAACCATACTTGGAGCAAAGTCTATTTATCAGAATATTGTGCACTACTCAAATAAAGCATTCCCTCTAACTAGTCAGTTTAATAGTCTTCACCCCCTGCATCCACGCCATAAAGGGGTTCCAACTCAAAACCATCACCCCCGCCAGAGTTAAATCTATTATCGAGAAATTTTAACTCTCGCTCTTTCTCCAGACTACAACCTGGTTATTTCTAATTTATGCAGTTACATTCTGTTTGAGGCCAGGAAGGTAAGTTCAAATGTTGAGAGTATTTATTATTCTAATGCTGGTCTTATCTATCGCATGCAATAGCGGTCCAGATTACGACTACTACACAAGGGAATATCACACCGTTCTTCCATATGTTATTGAAACTGTTATTGATCAGTATCTCTATATAGGTGATTTGTACCTTGATCCATACGAATATTCAAATGATAACTTCTACCTGATTGATTCTCCTGCGCAATTGGATTCCACTTTCAGATACATAGACTACATGTGGGAGAATACTCCAAGGCTGGATACCCTTTTCCCTGAAGATGGAGATCTTCTTCTCTTTGATTTTCTACTCTGCTGTTCCCATGAGTTACTGGAATACAGTTTAGAAAGTAATCAGGACACACTTCGAGTAATTCTTCAGATGAGGCACGATCTGAACTTCTACAATGCAAAGTGCCAGCCTTGTTGGTTTGCGATAGGAGTTACCAGCCAGTAATAGGGCAAGCTGTTCCCCCTTATGTATTATCACGTCCGAATATTGACCCAGCAACCGAGGAGGAAGTCCTAAACCAGTGGAGTGTTACCAAAAGTTCGAAAATGTGTCATGATGCCCCGCCTGAGTTTAATCTTCATTACCTAAGTTAGATCATATTCTGCTGTCATTGAGTATCTGTTGCCAGGCAGATGTTGGTTATAGTAGAGCCTTGGAAACTCTGTCCATTCTGCTTCGGGGAGAAGTCAAATGAAGAAAACCAAGATAGTCGCAAGCATTTCAGACTTGAACTGCTCGGAAGAGTTCATTCGCTCGCTGTATGAGAATGGTATGAATGTGGTTCGGATCAACTCTGCTCACCAGTCTCTTTCCGGAGCTCTTAAGATTGTTAATGCAGTCAGGGCTGTTTCATCCCGGATTGCTCTGATGATGGACACCAAAGGCCCGGAGATCAGAACCGGATCATTTTCTTCACCCTTCATTGTTGAGGTCGGTCAGATTATCGGTCTTGGCGGGAGCCGTGAATCTTATTCCGGTGTTTGTATTCCCCTGACTCATCCCGGCTTTGCCGGTGATGTGCCCGTTGGAAGCAACGTGCTTATAGATGACGGTGAGATTGAACTGTTAGCCGTTGAAGTGGATGAGGATTGTCTGTTATGCAGGGTTGTACATGGTGGTGCAATAAACAGCCGCAAAGGTGTGAATGTCCCAAATGTGTATATAGGATTGCCGTCATTAAATGAAAGAGATCTTTTGTACATTGATTTTGCCATTGATAACAGCCTGGACTTCATAGCACACTCTTTTGTTCGCTCCCGTGCTGATGTGGAAGCAGTTCAGGAGATTCTTCACCGCCGGGGAAGCAGTATCAAGGTGATTGCCAAGATAGAGAATCACAAAGGTGTTGAGAACATCGATGAGATACTTGATGTTTCTTACGGTGTAATGGTTGCCAGGGGAGACCTCGCCATTGAGATACCCTTCGAAAGAGTGCCCGGTCTTCAGAAAATGCTGATCAACAAGTGTATTGAACGAAGGAAACCGGTGATCATTGCTACTCAGATGCTCCACAGCATGATCGAAAACCCCAGACCCACCCGTGCAGAGGTCAATGATGTTGCAGGCGCCATATACGATCAGGCTGATGCAATCATGCTAAGCGGGGAGACCGCAATAGGTGATTACCCTGTGGAAGCTGTACAGACTATGGCTGCCATAGCAGGGGAAGTAGAAAAGGACAAAGAAGACATAAATGACATTCCGATTGTTGTGATCAATAATGACATATCAGCATTCCTGATAAAGTCTGCTGTGGAAGGTGCAGTAGAGTTGAATGCCCATGCCGTTGTTACCGACACCACATCAGGAAGAACCGTGAGAAGCCTTTCCGCATACAGAGGGAAGTGTCCCATTCTAGCCCAGTGCTACAGTAGAGAAACTGTCCGGCATCTTGCTCTTTCATATGGCGTATCTGCCCGGTTCATGGAGCCGGAGCAGATCACACATGAGTTTGTTGGCAAGGCTCTTGGTCTGCTCAGAGATGAAAATGTTCTGAGACCGGAGGATCAGGTAGTTGTTGTGGGGGGAAACTTCGGAAGAAGCAAGGGTGTTTCTTTCGTTGAAATAGGCTCTGTTGAGAACCTTATGGCAGCCGAGACAGCTGATTAGTTTAACAGAAATGGAGCCAATTTTACAATTCCAGGGAGGAATTCTATGAAAGCAGGACGTTTTTACGCTATGTGTTTATTCACTATCGTGTTTATGGTCGGAATATTACAGGGTGCCACACTGCCTTGTAACGAGGAGCTCGCATCAAATGAAGGTTTGTATGCAGCGGATCCAATGGTGAAAATCTGTGCTCTTCCCATTGACGGGGATGTGGATGAAGTTCTGGCGGGAATCAGTGCGGATGTTTCCAGAGATACAGGAATAGAAGAGCAATACATTACTTATTACTGGATGCCCATGACCAACGTCATCTGCATGGGGGAGAAGACGACGGATTATCCTATTCTTGTTGATCTTTATGTCCCTGGTTTTTTTACGAATGAATTAATCGCCTCCATGATGACCTGTCTCGCCGCAGCAATAGAAGAGCACGTTGGTATTGACAGGGAATGGGTATTCATACAGGCGCATTTCCCCAATCAGGGTCAGGTCTACCTGTCCGGGGAAGTACAGACCTGGGATGATTACAAGGGTCCGGAGAACGATGCCGAGTACTCCATCGACTAGGAATTCTGTCAGAGTAGGTGAAGCCTTCCCGATTTCCTTGTATTATATTTCGGCTTCCGGATCTGGAAGTTAATAAAATGGAGGATAAGTGATGCGCCCACTTCTCTCAGTCCTGTTTATGCTGATATCTATTGCATTTGCACAAGGATATACGGTAGAGGCATCCGGTAATTCGCAGCACGGCCGGGTGGGCTCCATACTGAGTGAACCCCTTTCAGTCACTGTACTCGATTCCGCAGGTCGAGCTGTCCCGGGTGTCAGCGTCGCTTTCGCAGTGAGTTCCCAGGAAGGGTCTATTGCTGTGCCATTCACAGGCATCAATCCCGTGGTTCTTGAAGGCGACACTGTTTCCGGCGCCATAGACGGCCTGCGACTTACAACCGATGCTGACGGTATGGCTGCAATCTCACTGAAGCTGGGTGATGAGACGGGAAACAACGTGATCGAGGCGGTTGTCTTTCTTCCAGACGGCTGCGAATATTGCGTGGACTATTCCGCTCTTGGGATCAACCTTATGCAATTGATATTCCAGGTTATCGGCGGTCTTGCTATCTTCCTTCTGGGCATGAAGATGATGTCCGAATCGCTTCAGCGAGTCGGCGGATCCAAGATGCGTGTACTCCTCAAGAAAATGACCGGCAACAGGTTCGCTGGTCTTATGACCGGAACATTCACAACTGCTATTGTTCAGAGTTCCAGCGCTGTCACTGTTATCGCTGTCGGGCTTGTGAATGCCGGATTAATGACTTTTCAGCAGTCTCTGGGTGTAATTCTCGGTTCAAACATAGGAACAACAATTACAGGGCAACTCCTGGCATTCAAGATAACTGATTTTGCTCTTCCTATTGTGGCAATCGGGTTTGCGCTGTACGCATTCAGCAAAAGCAAGAAGAAGCAGTTCTGGGGGAAGGTGATCATCGGTCTGGGTCTCATCTTCCTCGGAATGGCGCTGATGAAGCAGGTCCTTGACCCTCTCAAAACAAGTGCATCAGTAAAGGCTTTCTTCGCAAACTTCAGCTCGACTCCAATTCTGGGAATTGCAGCAGGAACACTGGT
>QNDS01000254.1 GCA_003644925.1 Candidatus Fermentibacterota bacterium | reverse complement strand
TGCAGTTGTAGGAAACCAGCCTGCTTGTGTTATCTCCCAGATAGCTGAGCACATAAACATGACTGCCATCAGGCTCTGCACACATGTAGTGGATATTTCCATCAAGTGATTTTTGACCTATCCAGAGTGGCGAGGGACTTACTATATTGGGAAAGTAGTTCAGTATGATGGCAACTCTGTCGGTTGACAGATCGAAAACTGCGCAGAAAGTGGTATCGGTCGGAACGGTTTCTATGGCCAGTATCCCTGGAAAATGACTCATTCTTCTTCGACGCATCACCCCTGCTCGAATGGAAACGATCTCGGTTTCAGCAAGTGTTCCAACGAGAATGGTGTCTTGACCGATGGCCATGCAAATGGGGCTGACCGGCAGATTGCAGCTTCTGGATACGCCATTGTTCTTTTTCTTAACTTCCAGTATCCTGGGTAGAGTTGCCGCTGCGACATAGAAATTGGGATTTTCAATGTCGGCATCTAGTTCAATATCCACAGGAGTCTCGCAGATGCTGAAATTGTCTATCAGTTCCATATCCGGCACCTGCAATTCCACTATCTGCCCTAATGCTCCTATGATGTAAACGCTGTTCTCGGTCGGGCTGTACTCTATTTCGAAGTATCCTGCGGAAGACGGGCTGCCAATAGTGAAGACACCGGTCTGTTGATGCGTTGCAAGGTCGAAACGGATCAACGTACCTTCTGTAGTGGCTACAAGATAGTAGTCATCAATGATACATAGAGACCTGGCTCCGGAGATGTTTTCGATTGTATAAACAACAGATAGATCCGGCGTGTGGATAATATTGATTCCCGCACGCAGCGTACGGTCGAATTCCGTTAGATCGGTGCAGCCGCACAGTATCAGAAGAGCTGCTGCAGTACAGGCTATTCCCAATTTAATTACCATGATATCCCCGCAGACAGGATGAAGTGCCGAGCTGGAGACCATGCTCTCGGGTTACCTTCGCTGCCGCCTGGATCGCCGCCTGAGTGGAAGAGTGCAGTGTCGTAAATCTGAGCAACGTTCTTTCTGTTGAACAGGTTGAATACGCCCAGAACCAGATTCAGCTCAGTTGGGCCGATATTGAACATTCTAGAAAGGATAACATCAGTCTGCATGGAAAAGGGATACCTTTCTGTATTGGTTTCGATAAGTTCCGCCACCACAGGCGGAAGCGTATACGGCATCCCGCTGCCGTATTTCCACGAGACAGCAAACCTGATATTTTCCAGTGGATGAATTCCCGCCACTTCCGGACCCTCGGACTCAAAAGATCGCAGTTCACAAGACGCGGATGCAGTATGTGTCTGATCCCAGTCAAGGTAATTGTCCTCGTTGGAAATGAACAGAACTCCCACCTGAGAATAATTGTACCGTTCAAGAATGGATGAATATTTACCCTTTGCAATGGAAAGAGTGTATGAGATCTGTCCTGAAATATTGCTTCCAGCCATCCTTCTGAGGGCTGTTTCAATACCTCGTACCATTCCATGACTGTTGTCGTTGGTAAAAACGTAGTAAGTGCCCTCGCTGTGATCTTCGGTGTTCACAAGGCCTGTAATATCCTTGTAGTAGGCTACCAGAGAAAACTCCGTAAAGTTGTCGATAAAATGCCTTATCCCCACTTCAAAGCCCTGCGTCATCTCCGGATCAAGGTCAGGGTTACCTGCCACTATCTTGTCCCCTGCCAGGTTGTTGGATGTCTGAAGGTAGAGGCAGTTCATTGACGGCATCTGGAAATGATGTCCGTAGGTTGAGAACAGAATGGAATTTTCGCTGAAAGGAACGGAGAATCCTACCCTCGGACTTAAATGCCATTTTGTTTTAACCTCTACATGAGTAGCTGATTCAGAATCGTATACCGCAGCATTTGCATTGAACATATCAGCTCTGAGGCCGGCGGTAGTTGTTACTCCTCCACTGAATCTGAAACTTCCCTGGAGGAAGCAGGACCCCGAATGAGGGTAAGCGTCCCACTGAGAAATGTATATGTTGCCGAAGGACTCAGCGTAAACATTGTACTGGTAAAGGTCGAAGTATTCAGCCGAAATCCCAGCCTTCAGACGTGTTCTGGTATTGGGATTCGAATCAAAACCCAGCATTACACTGCTCACCGTTGCTTTGGAATCGAACCACACATTCGGGTGAGTCCCTGTGTGATAAAATCCGAGGGAGTCCGCGATCCGTGCTTCAGGCTGAAACTGTGTGAACCAGTAGATCGGGTATGTGTTTTCTCCTATGTAATCCCCGTTCTGCAAGCGTATCCGATTCCAGTTCTGGAACTTCATGCTGCCCAGAGTGAGCTTGAGGGTGGTTTCGCTTCCAATAAGCTGCGTGGCATTGAAGGTAATACCGGCTGTTTCACTGAAGAGGATTGGAAGTGCATAATCCTGAGTTCTTCCAAGGTATGACGTATTGTTGACATAAGCTGGAAGATGGTATCTGGACCAGGTCCATTCATTCCATCCCGATTGCCTTGTGGAACCAAGGACAGTTAGCGCGAAGCTGGTTCTGTTAAGCGGCTTGTAGGTTAACTTGGCAATACCCGACATGTCATCCTGCCAGTTGTTTTCCCATTTTTCGCGAGTATCCAGTGTGTCCCTGCCGCTTACAGAGTACTGTCCTGAAGCGCTGAACCTCATCTGCCCCGGAATATTGATTCCGATTGAAGGAAGAAGTTCTTCTGTAATGGGTTCAGGACCCGATACGTATACTTCAATACCGCTAAGGCCACTTCTGCACAGTTCTACATCCGTTTTCTCAATGAAAAGCTGATCACCGGATTGAAAAGAGGCGGTCGTAATGTCTCCGTGACGGAGGAGCACTGAACCGTGGAACCGATCAGCACCCTCCTTACCAATGAGGTTAACGACTCCCGACATGGAATTACCGTATTCAACACCAAGCCCTCCGGTCATCAGAGATGCATTTGATATTGCGCTCAGAGGCAGTTCAAGGTTGAATCTGTTGTCTATAGGGGAACGGATTGATACGCCGTCAAGAAGGTACTCCACCTCTCCGCTGCGGCCTCCCCTTACATGCAATTCGCCTTGATTGGCCACTACACCTGGCTGATCGGCCACCACATCAATAATACTCTTTGAGGTCATCGTTCTTATCTCAGTGAATTCAATCAGGTGAAGGGTAGCGGGAATGTCCTGAAGAATACGGTTTCTTGACTCCTGAACGGTAATAACTGTTGAACCTGTGGGATCAAAAGGAAGACTGAAATCAATCCTGCTGAGCTGATCGGTAATTACAAGAACGTTATCCATCCTGGAGGAGGTTCTGCCAACCATACTTGCGGTTACAGAGTAGCGACCCGGAGGAATCCCTGCGATTATGTATTCTCCATTGGCATCCGTCATGGTGCCAAAGTAAGTATCATCAATCATAACCGTTGCTCCGACTAGTGGATTGTCGTCCGTATCCGTGATGAAACCGCCTATGATTCCGGTTGTATCAGCATGAACGGAGAAGGTCAGCAGTAGAAGTAATAGAAGATGCACTGTTTTAAAAGTGTTTGAGTTAGCCTCAGACACTACTACCAGCTCATCTGATCGTTATGAAATTCTCCGTGTCCGTTGGGGCAGGTGAGGGTGAAATCCGTACCGTCATGCTCGTAGATAAATGGTATCCCTCCACATGTTACTTCCAGCTCAGCGTAAGCAGGGTGATAAGATTGCAGTTCTTCAAGCGTTTCCGCAAGGCTTCCGGACATATCCCGTTCATTCAAGAGAAACATGGCAATGACCTCAAGGTTGGCTCTGCAGATCTGTTCGTCCCCTCCTGAAGAGGTCTGTGATACCGAACCGGACTGCACGGTATCCCTGTCAATATTCGCGTCTGACTGCGAATCATCGCCACAGGACGCTGTCATGATAATCAGGAACATGCAGGCAAGCAGAAATCTCTTTTTCATGATAATACTCCATCCATAAATTTTAATAACTATAGTGTAATTATCCAGAAGGAACAATTACAATATATCAAGATAACTACTCCATTTTCACCACAACAGATCAAGCTTGCTATTGCTGGTATTCGAAACATCCAATGTCGTAACCGCTTCCTGATGGCCTTGGAAGACCATCCATATCGGTATCGGGGGCAAGAAGCTGGTTTCCCTGATCTACAGCGGGAGATATTGAAGTTATATGGTAGTTATCGCTTCCCGGATTGGTGAATTCAGGATCTCCTTCCACATAATCATCCCCGTAGAAGTTAGTTGGTCCGTCTATGAGATTGTGATCAGCCTGGAATCCGGCGCCGTATGCTTCCGCATTGAACTGGTCTGTAGTGTTGTCTGACAGAATATTGTTCCGCACAATGATGTTGGTCGCTTCAGAATTCTCAATGCTTATTCCGCAGCCCCATGAAGATTCTCCATTGCCTACAAATGTATTGTTGATGATAGTGATTCCATCAATCGGATGGGTTACACCCGGTTCTCCCCACGCTCCAACCGTAAGCCCGTTGCCGGTATTGTTGTATGCAAGATTGTTGTAAAATTGAACATTGGAAAGCACTCCTGCGGATTCAGCAGCTGCTGAGAATCCGTCTCCATCGCAGTTGTAAACAAGATTGTCGTAAATG
>QNDS01000253.1 GCA_003644925.1 Candidatus Fermentibacterota bacterium | reverse complement strand
CATAGATTCCCACGATCGCAGCAGCAAGCCCCGCGGTAAGCGAATAGAGATACGCTGATGAGAGGTACTGGTCGATGGGTACAGGGATGTGTGCCTTGCGCATCTTTGTCCGGAGTTTGCGATGTTTTTCGGATCTTTCGCGAACTCTCCTGCCAAAGATCCGGTATGCTGTGCTGGCTACGACGTTCATATATCCTCCCTCACCGATGCTGCGAGATCATCTCCGGCAAGGTGTCGTTCCTGACCGCCTCAAGAACCAGTTCCGGATTTACCGAGTACGCCTGCACGACAAGCGATAGGCTGATGTAATCACGCATCCCCTTCCCGCGCATGTATTTAAGGATATTCCCGCGGTCTTTAAGTTCACGGATAAACTTGTCCTGTTTCCATCCTCTCGACTGCATGATGCTGTTTAACACGTAGGATTCTCCGGCCTTTTTGAACGTGTCTGCCGCCGGATTCCAGCGATAGATCTCGTTTATGCGGATATTCCCAGTCCTTGTGTCAAGTCCGGTCACCTCTACAATAGAATTGCTCCGCCTGACCCTTACTTCGCCTACATAAGTCTGCACCTGGATGCAGACGATATCGAGCGACTGTAGCATCGCGTGCGGGACGTTGATGGGCTCGTTCTCGAGCCGGTTTACGACGGTCTGCACATCGCCTGCATGCATGGTCGAGTATGTGGTATGTCCTGTTGACATCGCCTGAAAGAGTGTCAGCGCCTCCTCGCCGCGCACCTCGCCTACAAGGATGTACTCAGGGCGCTGCCTGAGAGCGGCTTTCAGGAGGTCGTACATCGAGACCTCTCCAGTCCCGCCTGTAAACGACTTTCTGGTGACGCCCGCGATCCAGTTCTCGTGGTGCAGCGTCAGTTCACGCGTATCCTCTATCGTTATCACCTTCGCAAGAGAGGGTATGAAGAGGGAGACTGCATTTAAGATCGATGTCTTACCTGACGCTGTGCCGCCGGCAAAGATGATGCTCTTGCTGTTCTCTATCGCCAGCCAGAAGTACGCCAGTATATCGATGCTGCACGTCCCGAAACCGATCAGGTCGATCGGCGTGATCGGATCCCCTTTGAACTTGCGGATGGTGAACGAACTTCCGCGGGTCGTCACCTCCCTGCCAAGCGTCGCCTGCAACCGCGAACCGTCAGACATCGTCGCATCCACCATCGGTTCGCCGATCGATATCTGCTTGCCGCTCTTCTGGCACATCTTGATCACGAACGAGTTCAATTCCAGTTCCCCAAAGACGATGTTTGTCATGATGTTCCTGTACTTCCTGTGGTAGAGGAAGACCGGTACACCGACGCCGTCGCAGGAGACGTCCTCTATGTTTGGGTCTGAAAGCAGGGGATTAATCTTCTCGTAACCGCGGAAGTTCCGGTGCAGGTAGTACATGATCTTGTGCATCGATGCGACATCGAGCGATGCACGGTAGCGTTTGAAGAGAGTGAGCGTCTTATCTGTCAGAACCGCGTCCTTGTCCGCCTTTGAAGTGTCCGCGAGTGTCAGGACGTCCTGCAGGTCATCATACACCCGCTCGAGTATCTCCTTCTCATACGTGGTGAGCGATGGCTCGACCACCCGGTAGTGAAACATCCTTGTGTCATCAAGGACGCTTACGAATGCGTACGGCTCATCCAGCCAGTAGCGTTCTATCTCGGTGTGACCCTCAGGAACCTCGAACTCTGTGAGGGATTCATGAATCTCCGGATCGTAAGGGGGAAGGGTCTTTAGCTCCTTATGCCAGATGCGATGCCATTTCTCCTTGAGGGTATCTGCCAGCGTCTTTGGTTCATCGACTTCTGCTCTTACCTCATCTCCGACACCTTCTCCGACTTCGGTTGCATCCCCTGTGATTGTCCCCGCCTCCCTGTAATTATATTGTGCCTACCTGATCTCAAATATACACGCCTCGTCCCCGTTTCCGATCGTGGTCTGCACCTCCACCCCCAGGTCATCAGGTGCTCTTGCAGCGATCCTTGCGAATATGCCTCTCGTAAGATTACAAAGAATCGGGTTCCTGCGGGCTTCCCCGGCACCCCATGGGCATACAGTTCCCTTGATTGTGCAGACGTCCGCGTTCCCGGTCTCCTCGACAGCAAAGCTCCCGCCGAGCTGGTTCATCACGCTTGCGCAGATTTCCCCGATGCTTGTGCGGTCAAGTTCCTCCGCATCGAATGGATAGATATCAACGATGATCTTCTCGACCATATCAGTCATCTGGTGGATCAGGACCTTCTTCTGCTCCGGAGGAAGCGGCTGGAGCAGCGTAGGGATCATCGTGGTCAGGATGCTCCTGATGCGGTTCTGCATATCGAGCATGTCGCGTTCGGTCAGGAGATCGTCGTGCAGACTCTTGGTACGTAGGAGTGCCTTCACCCTCGACGTCAGTTCGTCCTTGTTAACAGGCTTTGTGAAAAACTCATCCGATCCTGCATTGCTCCCCTTTATCCGGTCGCTAACCTCAGAGAGCGCGGTCACAAGGATGATCGGTATGAACTGGGTGTCAGGATCGCTCTTCAGCCGCTTGCTGACCTCGTATCCGTCCATTCCCGGCATCATGATGTCGAGGAGGATTATGTCGGGTTTTTCTGCCTTTACCTTCTCGATAGCTTCCTCGCCGCTCGATGCAGTGACGACATCGTATTCCATGCATAGATGCGCTTCCAGCAGATCCACATTCAGCGGCTCATCATCAACGACCAGAATTTTCGACCTTGTCTTCACAGTCACGTAACTCCCCTCTGTTACTCATGCGGTCGCTAACCAATTCACTCATTTTATGTACTGTGCAACCTCCGACTTGAACTGGTGGACATCGATCGGTTTGGATATGTACCCTACACATCCTGCCTCCTTAAACCGCTCCGCATCCCCGCTCATGGCATGTGCGGTAAGCGCAACCACCGGCACCGCGCTGGTCGCAGGGTCGGCTTTCAGTCCCTCAAGCACTTCAGTACCATCCATTCCGGGAAGTTGCATATCAAGCAGTATCAGGTCAAATTTTGTCTCTTTGACGCGTTCAAGCGCTTCAAACCCATCTTCTGCTGGAGTTACCTCGTATCCGTATGTTTCCAGTAGATCCACAGCGAGTTCCATATTCATCGGATTATCCTCAACCACTAATATCTGTGTCATCTTCTTCTACCGCCTCACAAGTTTTGCAACTTTCTTGATCTCGTTTATCAGTTCTTCCCTGGCAAACTTTCCTTTGCACATTACCGAGATTACATCACTTCTCAGCCGTATTATATCTTTTGATGTGGGATCCCTTGATGTGCAGATGATTATCGGAATGTTGCTCGTTTCAGGATCCGTCTTCAGTCTCGATACCACATCGAACCCGCTCACATCAGGCATCATCAGATCGAGTATCAGCACGTTCGGATGTTCACTGAAGCTCTTATCTATCCCTTCCTCTCCACCATAAGCGCGTATGACCTCAAACCCTGCTGGCTCGATCATCGATGCTACCAGTTCAACAGCATCCGGATCATCGTCCACAACAAGCACCTTTGGCATATCGATCCCGAGCGATTCCTTAAGATTGTTCAATGCAGTGATGAAGGTGTTCTTTTCAACCGGTTTTACGAAGTAATCGACCACCCCAAGCGAAAATCCAACCTCCGCCTCATCCAGCATCGATACCACGATCACAGGAATGTTGCTCGTTTCAGGATCGTACTTCAGGTACTTGAGCACGTCCCACCCATCCATGCCAGGCAGCATGATATCCAGTGTGATTGCGAATGGTTTGAGTTTCTTCGCGACTGCCAGCGCTTCCCTGCCATCGTAAGCAGGTATAACCCGGTATCCTGCACCAGTAAGCGTCACTGTCAAGAGTTCGCTTGAGCTTATGTCATCTTCTAAGACAAGGATGAGTGGTTCATCCCCGCTTCCCCCGGCAGGTTCGATGATCTCTGGTATCTCGATAGCAGCGAGCTCTTCTGCGGTCACGGTCTCTTTCACTGCCGGCACTTCATGCATCTTTTCAGGCATTTCCACCTCAGCCGCGACCTCGACCTCCTCTTCTGGCACATCCTCTTCTGGCACATCCTCTTCTGTCACTTCCGCTTCTGTTTCAGCTTCTGCCCCGCCCTCTATCGGAATCGTGAACGTGAATGTGCTGCCCTTTCCAAGTTCGCTCTCGGCCCATGCCGTGCCGCCGTGCAGTTCTGAAAACTTCTTGACAAGCGAAAGCCCGAGTCCGGTTCCGCCGTACTCCCTGGATGTGGATGCGTCAGCCTGCATAAATGGCTGGAAGAGCTTCTTCTGGTTTTCTTCAGAGATTCCGATCCCTGTGTCTGTGACCGAGATCTCTGCCATATTCCCGCTCTGCCGTGCGCCCACCGTGACCGAACCATGTTCAGGCGTGAACTTGATTGCATTACTTAATAGGTTGTAGAGTATCTGCTTGAACTTGCCCTCGTCCGCATGGATCGTGGTGAGACCTTCATCGACTGAAAGATCCACCACAATACTCTTCTTTGCCGCGATCGATGCGGTCAGGATCCTCACCGCGTTAATCGCGTCAGAGACAGGGAAATCCTCGCAGACCAGTTCTATCTTTCCTGCTTCAACCTTT
>QNDS01000252.1 GCA_003644925.1 Candidatus Fermentibacterota bacterium | reverse complement strand
TTGAAGTCGCAAAAGCAGGAAGAAAAGGACAGCTCGGTATTAATGCTGTTGTGTTCGTGATAATCGGCGTTATAGGCGCTGTGATCATACAACAGATTATAACCGATTCACTGGGAAACTTTACTGGTGTGAACAACACGTTGGTTTCCTATGTTGTAACTCTGTTCTTGCTTGGTCTGTTCGGAGCTATCGCTTATATGAGCGGGCTTATGGGCGGCGGCAGGTAGGCCAATATAGGGGGTTAAATCCCCCCTACCTACTCTTTTTTATTTTTTCCGTTCGTAGATAGTTTGGTGATATGATGTTGACGATATCTCTGTTTTCTGTTTTTGTCCTTGTTGCGTTGGTTATTGTGGCTATCGGGGTATTTTCCAAAGTTCCAGTTATAACTGGTTCTGGTGCCCTTGTACTGGCCTTAATTGCGCTTGCGGTTATCTCTTATGGTATTACTGAGTATGACGGAACATTCTCACAGACTACTACTTATTCATACTTAGATGCGGCCAATACCAGCATAGATAACACAGTGGCGATTCAAACGGCGAATATTGAAACGCATGACGACATGTTTGTAACTTATGGGCTTGGAACTTTCCTTCTGTTATGTTCTATTGGCATATTCTACTATGCTGTTGACTTGGTTAGAAACAGTGCCGTTGCTTCCAATAAAGGAAAACGTGATGTTGAAGAGTTTTTCTGAATTGTTTAACCCTTTTAGTTTTTCATCTAGAAAGCGCTCCCTCCACTCACCCAACTGGGCACATTGGTAGGTATTGGAAACATCCAGCAAATGTGTGAAAAAGAATATCATGAACACAAAAACAAGAAACAGGCAAGCTAAGTATTGCGCATTGCGAGTAAAGAAAAAGTACATGTCTGAGTAATCTATGAAACCCCCTTTCTTTGCGTATGCGTCTAGCTTTTCCTTCCCTATTCTTTTGAGTAGGAGCTTCATCACTACTAACCAAGACACCATAAAAGCCACTAGGAACGCTATGAAGTCCATAGCTATTGCTTCTCTTTGTAATCCTAGTATGTCCCCTTTTACGAAAATCCACTCAAACATTTACATAACCCCTTACTTCTTATTTTCGACCTAGTAAGAAGTAACCCCCTATTTCTTAGATATATTTAATATTGAGTATTATTTCTTCTTGCTTTGCGCTAGCACAAAGGACACCCCTCTTTGGGAAATACTCACCCCGAATTTTTCTTTTACCAGTTTGGCTATATTCGTCTGTGTTACTCCTTGCATTGATGCTGAAATTATGAACGCAATAGCTGATGCAGGCAATTTACTGGGCCTTCCAGTTCTTGCATCCCTAGTCATATCTTGTATTGACTTTTCTATACTCAGATTTAGGAATCTTGTAAACTGTGTTTTCTTCTTTTCGTAATCCCTTATTAGTTTTTTATTGGGTATTGGAAAAAATAGTTTTGTTATTGCTACCTTTCTTCTGGTTCCTGGTTCCCTCACTCTTGGATATATGTAGAGTATCTTTCCTTTTCTGGTTGCCTTCATCATGTAAATCCTAGCCCTTACCTGTTTCCTAACCCTGTCTATTGTCTGTGTTTCTATATACGTATGGAACAAACCCCTGGCTTGTCCATCTATATAAGACAGGTTAGGTGTGGTGAAAATCACTGCTAGGTTCATATTTCTAAATGTCTGGAGTAAATACCCTATGGCCTTGTTGCTTATTGTGTACCACTCCCTTGCAGGTATTCCAACCCCTGCCTCATCAAAAACTATACAGTCCCCACGCTTTAACTTTCCAGAGTTAAGGAGTTTCATTAAATCCTCTACTCTAAAAACCAGCTTGTCCATGTTAAAGTCCTTGTCTATCTTACGTGCTAGTGTTATTGCAGAGTATGACTTACCACTGCCCGTCTTTCCACAGAGAATAGCCAGCCAGTTCTGGTTTCTTCTGAGTAATCTATCCCGAACCAGCTCGGGTAAACTAAATTTGGCTTCCAACTTCACCCTCCCCCAAATACCCCTGTTTGTCCATGAGGCGCATTAACAGACAAAGCTTTTCAGAAGCATATTTAACCCTGTGTTCTTTCCTCATCTTAAATTTATTGTCCTTGAACTCCCGTTCTATTTTCTTAACCTTTTCTCTATATTCCTCGTCTAGTTTTGGAAATAAAAGAGATTCCAGACCGTTGACAGAATCCATTATGGCTATTCCGTTATCCACTGTGATAAATGGGAATAGTTTCATGGTGCGGTCCAGATGGAATAAGAGGGCCTTTGTGTAGCTGATCCCATCTCTGGCCCTCTCATATTCTTCGTCTAGTTCAAATCCGTTAGGCATCTAACCACCCAACGTATTGTTAAGCTCTGTGGCCACTATTATCTTCTTGCTTTCCATAACTCCCTTTAACACTTCTATTGTGTTTGTCTGGTTGATGGCTATTGTTTTCAGGTCGGTTATCTCTGCCTGAGTTGTTATCATCATGTAACCGAACGCAAGGATAGCAACCAATGCCAATCCAGAAATTAGCATAGTCATTTTTGAGTTCTTTAACATGCCTGCCAATTCATCCATACGTTGTAGTGATGAGTTTATCTCACTTCTGGCCCTCAAAACGTTAATGAATGTTGTCATTATCTCAGGCGCTATTTTCGGGGCTTCTATCAATGTCTTTTTCTCGAACTTCCAAGTGTTGTCTATTTTTACATCTTCTCCCTTTGAATTTTTCACCTCGTTTATGGTCGGTATTACTTCCAACTCCTGAAATGTCTTTATCTGTTCTCTTGGAATTTCTTTCGTTAGAAGATATGGTTGGTTGTATTCTTTTCCATCTTCCCCCTTAACCAGGTTTGGCAACACTTCTATATCGTTATGTGTGAACTCGTATTGTTTCTTGTTTATTTTAACTCCAAACTTTGCTGGGACTAACAACCTATCTGTTGAATGTACTTTAATCCTTGATGGAAAACCCCGTATTTCCTTAACTGTCTTAACAAACGAAACTGGATCGACATCCAAGTAGTTGAAGTGGATAGTCGGGCAACCGTATTTTCTTCTGAAAGCACTTCGGATAATCCTGAACTTCGGAAGCTCTGGCCTATCTGAAAGTGAAACCCAGGAATCATCCATATTTATTATTCTGGTTGCTACCTCCATGTTATTCATTTCGACCTCCATAACTCCGAAACTCTTTCTCTGAATCCTTGTTTTTAGGTTTGCCTTTAGATATGGGTTGTTTAACAGCATCATTAAAGCCGTTCCACCCACTCCGAAAAACAAACTAACTACACTATAAGCTATTACTTCGTTTACCATATTTACACCCTCCCTAATGCTTTATTTATTGTGCTCTCTCCTTTATTCTCGTCTTCTTGTCTTACTATGTTTCTCCTCGTGAACATCCATTTAACCATCTGGAAGTCGCTAGAACGCCTTACTTTGGTTTCCATTGAATCCAGTAGGTATTCCTGGTATGTGTTTTCTGTATCTCCCATTTTCAGCAGGAGCGACATAGCAGTATATGTTAATCTTTCCCGTTGAACAATTAGTTCTGTTTTGTTCTCTTTGTATGTTGTAGTACTCCAGTGTGGATTCATTAGTTCCCCGTATGGATTATCTTTTATTTTCGGATCTGATAGTAGCTTATCTATTAGATTCATCATTGACTCCGAAGGCGGTTCATCCTCCCGTATGAATTTTTTCATTTGTTCGTCTTTTCTCTCCATATCTTCCAATAATTGCCTATATTGTTCATTGGTCATTTCTACATCTGCCATACTAATCAACCTCCTTTTTCTTATGGCGGTTTGCTTTAATCTTTTTTAGTTGGATCATTGCATATGTTGCCCAAGTAGTTATAGCTAATATTAGTATTCCGCTTAACGCTAACGAGTCGGCAGGTTCCCTAAACGCAGATATTACTCCCCCTAGTGAAAGGCCAACTGCAACCCCATAGACTGCCATATACGCATGGCTCCAGTTCGATTCATCATCTAATTTTTCCCAGTTCATCTAAATCAACCCCCTTTCTCTTCCGCTTCTCATGAAGTTCAATATTGTTGGGCTATATCCCTGAACTAGCAAGGCCCCCCACCTATCTAACATATATCCTTCTTTCCCGTTACAGATTATTTTCTTAATGAACCTATGAGTTTCCAGGCGCCTGATTATCATTGAAAATGTTGAATCTGGCATGACTGCCCCTTTCTTTATTTCTTTCCACCTTAAGGCTCTTGAAGGTTTTTCTTTCTCTGCATCATCTAGCTTTTTCAGAATCCACATATACTTCCCTTTTACCGTCGTGAATAACAACGGTTCATCTATAATTGTGTTAGCCATAGCAATCCCCCCAAAGTAGTTATTCCTGCAATTACTCCAAACGTTGCCATTGCAGGATTCTGTATTGTGGCCAAACCCAACAAGGTTAAGGACCAGTAACTTTTCCATTCTTCCCGTATAAACTCAATTACTGGGACATGTATATTTCTCTTAACACATTCGTTTGATAAGAAGAATACTGATACAGTAAACCAACTAGACAATATAAAGAAAAGTTGTTGTTGGCCAGTTACCATTCCCTGCTCTCTTGTATTCATCCCGTCGAATACTCCATAGTGTATGGGA
>QNDS01000251.1 GCA_003644925.1 Candidatus Fermentibacterota bacterium | reverse complement strand
CGGACGCTTGTAGTGCAGCTTAAGGAGAACCTTGAGCTGCACTACAAGCGTCCGTGTCCGACTTGGGTCCGGCAGGTCTCTCGCGAAGTTCGTTCTGAATCATATCCCTGAAATCAACGTACCGCATGATTGCCTCTCAATTACCCACCGGCTTTCTGCAGATCGCTTGAAAATCCTCCATATACTCAATATCTTGATCCTGAACAGTTCGGGTATGCTCAATTGAAAAGCCAGCTTGCTTAAGTTCTCTTTCAAGATCAGATGGGCTCATTAACCTTCGAGTGCACATCCAGAATTTATCTTCAAATAGAACTTTGTCATACGGAGAGTTCTTTTTAACCTCGTTCCATAAGATGCCCTGTTCGTCGATTCGTCCTTTAAAGGACCATTTAAAAGGATCTTCGATACTCATGGTCTCTACAATGAAGTACCCACCCTTTTTCAGAAGCCTGAAAATGCTGGCTAACGCGGCGTGTCTATCAGTATCATAAGTAATGCAGTGCATGCAATGTGTGTCTATAACAAAATCGTAAATATCAGAGCGAGTGTTAGATACACAACAGATATCATCAACTGAAAAATGTATATCCAGATCTCGTTCTTTTGCATTCGTCCGGGCAATTTCGATAGCGGTCCGGGAAACATCAATACCATCAACATTGTAGCCCTGCCGGGCAAGAAAACAGGAGATTGGCCCCGTACCGCATCCAATATCCAATATTCTTGCATCTGCTGATGGTCTTACCCTGCCCAGAGCAGTTACAAGATATTCTTTCATATAGAAATCCTCGAAAGTCTCCGATTTCCCACAGAATTCACCCCAGGAGGACATGTTATTTTTCTTTATTTTTTTGTAAACACCTTCATGGCTTTCATAATATTTCACCCTGATACCCTCCTCCATATAGCAACTGCCTGTTAATCAGATTTGTGCAGATCACATATCAATTGCCCGCCGGAAGCCACATTGTCCGGAGAGTTCTCCTGAAGCAGAACCACTATGATGTTCTCAGGAAGTCCGTAGAGAGCGCTTGCAGCGGCGGTCACTTCCTTCACGAACTGCCGCTTTTTATCTATATCCGCAACCTTTGGTCCATCAACTCTGATTATCGGCATTCCGATCCTCCTTTACTGTAGCTTCCACCCGGTCGGCAGGGCATCGCATGAATTTATAATAGTAACTCAATAAGATTCTATACTACTACTTCAGATTGCTCCCAGCCCCAGAAGAAGCCGGTCGAACTGAATCAGAATATTCTCCACAGGTACAAAACTGAGGGTGCTGACCATGCTCTCCTGCCGTTCTGTCAGGGGGAAGAGCATCAGGGTAAGGTTCTCAAGCTCGCATCTGGTTTTAAGAAGCGGTTTCCATGTATGCCAGAGAGCGGCGATCTCCTCTGCATACATGCCTCCGTCACCCCAGGTGTACAGCACTGCCATTATCTCCACATCTGAAAGGGTATCTCGAATTGCATCCGATTCAACGGGTACGGTGGTATACTCGCACACCATTTCCCCGTCCTCAGAAGAGAAGATCAGAACTTCACCAACGTGGTTGTAATAATCTCCGATGAACATCGAAGGATTGTTCATAACCGATTCGTAATAGATAAAGACATCCTCGTATCCTGTGGATGGATACCGGATATTGTTAGCCGGGACTGCTTGCCAGAAAGGAACAGCCCAGTCGAAGCAGCTCTCAAACTCCGGTCCCCTTGTCGCAGCAGACGCTTCAGTGGTGGCATCAGCAGAAGGCATGGGAGAGGTAATCCTCAGGTTTTCCCATACAGCGGTATAGCAGTCCTCCTCGCCGACATCGTGAGAAAGCGAGTCCGGGTAGGGAAGCAGCAGTGTAAAGGCACCGTCGCGTACTCTCACGCTGAAAGTACCGTAGCTCTCAGCTCCGTAGAAATACACAACCGGAGCGGTGACCTCAGCCATAGGATACTCCTGGAAGTAACCGTCCGGCGTGATGTACCCGTCCGGGCAGCCCCGCACCTGAAGGTATTGCTCATCCATCTCAATAACGCCCCACTCATGTATGTAAACCATATCATCAGTGTATTCAGCCTGAAGCACATTTACAAGCACTAATACCAGCAGGATCATATCGGACCTCCTTTTAAATATCTGTACTGAATATACAGGCAGAGCAGCACAACATTCCATCTGTACTTGAGCGCGATGAGCCGATCATTACACAAGGCCCGCGCGGGATACTGTCAGTAGTAGGTATCGTAGAATGTTGCCACTTTGCCAACAAGCTGATCCGGAGATGCCTCGGTTGAGAGGTAGAGGATATCGAAGGCGAGAACATCCAAACGAGACAGGAGTGCTAGTCGTCCATGTCCCGGGGGCTTACAATCCAATAGTACCCGCCAGCTCCTACGAAGACCTCAAAACGGGTATAAGTGACCTCATTCCCGCTGAAATGCGCGCCGTCATGGCTTTCAACTCTGATATCGTAGCGATTACCTGCTGGAACGTAGAATACAAAAGGCCGGTCACACCACATGGATATGGCAGGGGTATCAATACGCTCACCCCATTCAGTACTAGAAGAAAGACTGCAGTAAACCTGAGTCTCCGGCCAAACCCAATAACTATTCTCATCTGTATTCTGATCAAGGGAATAGAGCAATGCTACCGGCGCAACATCTCCCCCAAGATACTCTTCAAACTCACTGTAGTTGTGTTCGCCCATATACTCGAGTGTCACAGCCCAGCAGACAACACCGGAAACAGGTAGGTCATAAAGGATGTATTCTCTGTTCAGATCATCTACGATCATGATGTCATAGTTCCCGCCTTCAACCGGGAATTCCTGGTTATGACCAGGCTCGATGACCCTGTCTTTGCTTCCCAGCAAGCCCTCTCCCCACACGCCAGATGATGCAGGGGAAATGAATAGCTCAATGATTTCCGGCGAGTTAACGGATATTATTCTTGATTGCCCGGGCCAGTTGCCTTGTACCTGATCATCATAACTGACAAGGATGTTCGAGACCTTGATCGTGCCGGAAGGAGCAGCACCGGGTGCCTGGGCCAGGACGGGAACGGATAGTCCAAGAGCCAGAAGGGCAGATAGTATTCTAATCATGTTTACTCCAATCATATTTTTCCGGTAGTCCCTTCTCCAACACACCTCGCTCAGGTATCGAAAGCTCTTCTCTATTCCTCCTCCCAATAGCCTCCCTGTCCATCGCATGCGCTACAGGGCTCGGTGATTATAACCACTCCATATCCGTAGCAATTCGAACAATCCACTTCAATTTCACCACCGGTGCAGACGGGACAGGGCTCGTTGTGCAGGATTCCGCTCCCTTCGCAAAAATCGCAGTCTATCTGACCAAAGAAACAGTGGGGACATAGCTCATCAATCTGAGTAATCCCATCCTCTGCCGTCACCGTCCACCAGCCGTCACCACCGCACCAGCCGCAATCGATGGTTCCATCTCCATCGCACACAATGCAAGCGATATCGGTTAACTCAGTTCCGTGGCAGGTGGGGCATAGTTCCCATAAGAATCCAAATCCTTCGCACATGTCGCAGGTGATTTCGATTTCGATATAACCGGCACCAACGCATTCCTGGCACATGACCCATCCTTCATCCCCCTGGGCAAGACCAGCGACCAGGACAGTCAGTGCAAAAATGGCAAATTTGTTCATTTCTTTCTCCCTTCAGAATGCAACCGCAGCAGCTCATCCGTTCCTAAATATTCAAATATTCGTATCTTAAAATAACTATACTTCCCGAAACAATCCCACGTCAACAAGGCAACCACCATTGCCAGTAACCAATGGTTCCCGGGAGATCCCGGCAACCGCCTGGATGAATGCCTGAACATCAATCTCTTCTGGTCAATGGAAGATGACAGGGAGAAGCTGGACAAATGGAGGTTTGACTGCACTCGGTCAGGCCTTATAATTTCTTAGGGCCGCTACCCCCCAGGAGTATGCCACAAGTGCCTGCGGATAAGAACTCTGCAGGCAGAGTACAACCGATCTCTGAACTCCCCGGTGGTCCTGTTTTTGGGGAAGGCGCAACCATTGCCTGAACTATCTTGATAATTGGAGGGAAACATGTGGACTCGTCAAGAAAAACAGGTTGCATTCTGGCTAGTTCTAGCATTTGTCCTCTTAATCTACTTTTTTATTCCGATCGCAGAGGACTGTCATGGGAATACCTATTTCACCTGGAGTGGATTCACAAACCAGACCTTTGAGAATGAATCTGGACAAACGATTTGCACGAGTCTGTATCATATCTACATCGTATTAGCCGGGTTTGCCCTCATAGTGATTGCAAAAAGAGTTCCAGGGTTTGCGAGGTCAATCGCTTACTTGTCGATAGGCACCGTTGGGCTCCTTGTGGCACCATGGTGGTTCCTTATGGGTGGGGTATCATGGTGGTATCCTGTTTCAGCAAACTTGATTTCGCTTGCTGTAGCATTTTCTTGTGGTGCAGTGTTCGCAGGAATTCATTACAGAAATATCTGCCGCAATTTAGTTCCGGAGTGGAAGTACCGCACTAAGGTAATGTTTTTTGCTCTGATCTCGGTGTCCATTATAATCCTAATTGCCACTCATACTGCTGTCCTCCTCTTTACTTCCCTTCTTATCTACGTTG
>QNDS01000250.1 GCA_003644925.1 Candidatus Fermentibacterota bacterium | reverse complement strand
TATCCTGCAGGTATTCGGCATGTTCGATCTGTGTCTGTATGCAGTCCAGGGCGGACTCGTAATCTCCGCGAAGGGAGAAAATGTACCCCATTCTCGAGTAACCGGACATGAGCCCGGTCCTGAAACCTATTGTGGATGCTGTATCAATGAGTTCTGTAGAGTATTTCAGGGCTGACCCGAGGTCTTCCATCTCGATAGATACATGGGCGAGATTTCCAAGAGCAGCACATTTTGCCCTGAGATTGCCGGTCTTTTCCGTAAGGCTGACACATTTCTCGAAACATTCCGTTGCAGAGCCCCATTCACCTTTGCGAATATGAATTATCCCGAGTTTGCTGGTGGCGGTACTGAGTGCAGCCCAGTTTGCGGTTTTTTCCGCGGCACACCTGAGTTTTTCATGAACCTCTTCAGCTGCCTCGTAATCCCTGTTGTAAATATGTACCCTCATGAGATTATCGTATCCCATAATAATGCTTTTGATGATGCCTGATCTTTCCGCAAGTTCCACCTGTTCCTCGGTACATTCCTTCATCTTCTGGTAATTACCTGTCTGTCTGTAAGTTATTGCGGACCAGTAGAGGGCTGCGCATATCAGATTGGGTTTTCCCGATTTTCTGGCCAGATCGATCGATCGTTCGACAAGATCAATGGCTTCGTCTATTCTTCCAGCTGAACGCACAGCCAGACCCAGCTGCATAACGGCAAGAGCCTGGTTATCGATATCGCCGCTCTCCTGAAAAACCGCAAGGCAGTTCAAGAGCATCTCCTCCCCCTCTGCGAGCATGCCGGATGAGCTCATGTACGCACCGAGCTTGAGCATCACCAGCGCTTCACAATACACGTCGACCGGTGGGCAGCCGTGTATCCGCTCGAGCGTTGCGGAGAGAAGCTCTATCCCCTTGTTGAGAAGCCCTGCATTTTTGTACACATCGGACAGCTTCAGCTCAGTGTTCGTTTTTTCCGGCTCATCCAGCATGGGTATCAGCTTCCTGTACAACCTTGATGCAGCCCTGTTGTCGAAAACTTCCGCGTAAGCTTCCGCTGCCAGTTCCATGAAGGAGGCAGCTTTACCGTTATCCCCTCCGAACAGGTAATGGTCGGATATCCTCTCCAGTCTGGAAGGAGATGCGTATGATTCCGATTCCTTTTCAAGTATGCGGCCGGCTTTCAGATGGAACTCCCTCAATTCTGAAACGGGGATCATCTCGCTGATCCATTCACGAAAAAGAATATGCGAGAAGGACCCGCTGGACCCCTCCATGTCGAAAATGTGTTTTTCCATGCCGGTTCTCAGGCAGTCATCCACTGATTCTGACGGAACCATAGCTTCGATCTCCGATCTTCTGAAGCCCCCGCCAAGAACAGATGCTGCCATGGCTACCCTTCTGAATGAATCGGACATCAACAGCATCCGGGAGATGAACATCTCTCTGATTGAAACCGGTTTCTCAGTGTGAGGAGCCGCAAGCTTAAGTTTACCGCCGCCGCTTTCGATAGAACCGGTTTCGCTCAGATAATCAACAGCCTGCTCAAGAAAGAGCGGAACTCCCCCGGCCCTGTCCCAGAGAAACTCTAGGAGTTTTTCTTCCGGGGCTCCGATTCCGAATTCTTCAACGAAGGATTTAATACTGGCTTGCGGCAATCCATCCAGTGGCAGTGTATCAATTCTGACGTAAGAGGCAGTATCCGGGAAATAAGGGCTGTTGCCATCCTCATCAGGCCTTCCTGTAACTATGAATACCCTTCCCGCGCCGGCAGTGCTCTCTATGATCCTTTTTGCGGTAAGGAGATCCTCGCGGGAAAACCACTGAACATTTTCCAGTACTATGACTGACGGATCCTGCAGAGCAAGCACGTCAAAAAAGGTCATCAGAGCATGGTTGATTTTTTCAGCCCTCTGAGCGGGTTCAAGTCTGAACGCGATGGACTCCTTATCTAAATTCAGCCCAAGAGTGTACTCGATGTAGGGTCTGACCTTCTCCATCTCTCTCCGCAAATCCCTGCATTCCCCGGGAAGTCCAATCGAAAGAGTTAGAATGAGTCCCTCCCAGATACTGCCGAATGCATCAAGATTCTGTTCAGGTGCAGCTGCGGGATTCTGGTCGAACCATTTCTCGAGAAATTCAGTGAATGGAGCCGAACCCGCAGCATTGCTGCCCTCGATGAATATGAAATCCCGCTCCGGGATAGATCTATCCACTTCAATTACAAGCCTGGTCTTACCGATACCCGGTGGAGCCCAGATAAACAGGATACCGTTACTCTCCTCCATCGAAAGGTCAAGAATGAAGTTAACTGCACGCAACAGCTGATGTTCACGCCCAACCATTACACCGCGAAGCGGTATCATGGAACCTGTTCTCTGAACCAGCCGGGGATTTTGGAATACGAAGCGATGGCTATAAGTTTTTTTCGTGAGGAATTACCAGAAAGAATGCTGACGGATGAGGAGCGTGTTGCGAATTCCCCTGCCAGGAATTTTATGAGCTCAGCGTTTGCCTTTCCATCGCTTGGGGGAGCGTTCAGGGCTATCTTAACCGTGTTATCGGCCATTCTTCCCCTCACCTCTGTAATTCCGGCCCTCGGAATAACCTTTATCCTTAGATGCAGAATCCCGTTTTCCCCTCTCATTGAATCCTGGCCGGTTTATTCCTTTTTCAGAGGTTTTGCCTCGTCCACAAGCATAATCGGGATATCATCCCTGACCTCATATACAAGATCGCAGGAATTGCATATGAGAACCTCTTCCGGGTCGGTCCTGTAATCCAATTCTCCCTTGCACTTCGGACAGGCGAGAATCTGAAGTAGTCTTTCATCAAGCATTATTCACTCCTAAATAACAAAGATGCCATTTTCGATAATGTTCTCTTCCGAACCGTCCTGCTTTACTCCGGAAACGGAAACTTCCTCGGAACCTATCATGAAATCAGTATGAACAAGCGAAGAGTTGCATCTGGTCTCTTCAAGCTCATCATCCGACATTCTGATGCCGTTCTCAATACAATCAGTGTAACCGTTTCCAAGTGCGATATGACACGAGGCATTCTCATCGAAAAGAATATTGTAGAAAACCTTTCCGCTTCTGAAGATCGGGGAACTTGAATCTACCAGTGCAACTTCTCCGAGAGTCCGGGCACCATCGTCGAAGTTGAGGTACTGTTCCAGCATTCCCCTGTTGGTATCGGCACCGAACTCCACAACCCTGCCCGCTCTGAACCTGAACCAGGCTCCTGTAACCTGGGTTCCCAGAACCTCCACAGGTCGGGTGGTTTTCACAAAACCCTCTGTCCTGGTAAAATCCGGTGTACTGAATATTTCTTCAGTGGGAATGTTCGGCAAGAAATCCACACCCTTCTGATTGACGCAGCTGCCCCCTGCAAAAATCCTGTTAGGTGCCATTCCTATGTACAGATCCGTATCAGGTCCTGTGAAATGAATTTTGTCGTACCTGGAGCTGTTCATGTGTTTGCATCTTCGTTTGAGTTCGGCATCGTGCACTTGCCAGGCTCCAGCGGGATCGTCATTGTCCAGACGAAGAATAGGAACAAGCACTTCCCATATTCTTCTCTCCCAGTCTTCATTGCTTCCCAGTACTTTCGCGGCCCAGGTTTCGGTTGGATGAAGACAGACGTTCCAGGCGATTCTGTTGGCGGAAATACCTTTTAGAAATCTGCGCATAACTTTCGAATTTGCCCTGCTTACTTTTCCCACCCGTGCAGGATCGGCTCCTTCCATGATATCCGGGAATTCCGGTCCTCTGAGAGATATGCTGCTCCAGCCGTCATTCATATAGCTATCGTACATATTCTCAAGGTGGGATGGCGTGAACTTCAGGTAATGATCATCAAGGGTCCTGTCGATCCTGAGCCTGCTCAGTTGGGGATCGGAGAACTGCAGAGATACAAGGGAAGCTCCTCTTGCATAGGCAGCTTCTGCCAGAACCTTTGCGAATTTCCGCTGGATCACTTCGGTACGTATTAAAAGAGGCTCTCCCTCCTGAAGATTGATCGCTGTTGAAACAATAACTTCAGCATATCTCCTTCTGAGTTCATCAAAATCCATTATCCAATCTCCATTCAATCTTATCACATTGTTTTAGAAGAGTCCGAGAAAATCCACTCCAAGGGCTCTGTAACTCTCACCGCCTGTTTCAAGAATATCGATGAACTGCAGTGATATTCTTACCTGCCCGAAACTCTCCCAGTAGATCTCACCGCTGAGGAATCCACCATTGTTGTCAAAACGGACCGAGTCAGCTTCGTCCGTTGCGAAATCGTACTCCATCGCCAGCCCGAACCCGGCTGGAAGGGCTTTATTCATACCGACCCACGCACCGGCATGAATCAGTCTTCTGACATCTGCACTTATACCGAAATGAAAGGCCATGTCTCCGCCGAAAGAAAGGAAGTTCTTGCTGAGTACAAGGTAGATATCTCTCGCCGATCTTCGGTAAGTAGATCCGCTGCGGATAGCTTCAGGCTCATTATCGAATCCCAGTAATGCTCCGGGGAAGGATTCCGTTTCATCGAAAAATCTGAATCTTGCCTTAAGATAAAGATGATTGAACCATGATGGACTGTTAAGCCCTGTGATGTTCCATCCTCCGTAGCCCAGGCCGACTGCGAACCTTGGCAGGATGCCGGCCATTAGAGAAAACGTTAAACC
>QNDS01000249.1 GCA_003644925.1 Candidatus Fermentibacterota bacterium | reverse complement strand
TGCAAGTGCCCGTGCCGTCGTGTACTTGGCACCAAGTACGGAAACGATACCCTCCAGGCTGTCACATTTGGCGTGATCTACAACCTGGTACTCGCCTGTGCCCTGATAGGTATCACTCTTTATCTCTTCACTTACGAGCGGATACAGGCCGGCGAAAGCGTAATGAATATCAGACTCCTGCAGAGATATGCCGGGCACAATGGCATTGATGTCCTGAAGGAACTCAATAATATCCCGGCGTGTTACCCGGACATTATCAAGCTCGTTGTTAAAGGGAACATTCGTTGTGCCGATTAAAGATCGTCCGCGCCAGGGTATCATGAAGATATGCCGGCCGCCCCGTGTAACAAGTCCTTCGGTTTTTTTCCCACTGCTCAGGGCCAGGGCGAAATTGCTCTCGACCTGCCGGGTCACCAGATGAACCCCTTTGGAGAACCCGGTTGTTTTTTTGTCAAGATGCAACCCTTTAACCTGACTGTTGATTCCCGGTAGAAATGGACCGGCAGCGTTTATAACAATCCTGGCAGATATGTCAAATAGCTGGGAGGTAATCCTGTCGCGACAGGTGACCCCGACCACCACATCTCCTTCGGTACGAAGTTTAATCACCTCGGCGTAGTTGGCCACGGCCCCGCCGTTCTGTATGGCTGACTTGATGAACGCCAGGGTCATCCGTTCAGAGTTATGCATATGGGACTCGAACAGCGTATGTCCACCATTGAGCCCGGCAATGGAATTTAACAGTGGAACCAGATGGAGAACCTGCGCTTTAGAGAACAGTCTGCCAAATTCAATCGTTTTTGAATTATCGCTGATCAGTCCATTCAGGCCAATGCAGAGCAGTCGATAAAAACCCATTCCTGCAACAAGGGCTGCCTTACCCTGCATGACGCTGCCTTTGATGGTCGGGATTAGAAACGGAACACTGCTGGTGATGTGCGGTGCGATGATTTGAAAATAGGTGCGTTCACGAGCCGATTCCCGAACTTTGCCGAATTGAAGCTTCTGCAGGTAGCGTATACCGCCATGCAAAAGCTTTGAGGAAGCGGCAGAGGTGCTCATGCCAAAATCATCTTTTTCCACCAGGGCGACCCTGAGTCCTCGCAGTGCCGCATCATGCGCCAGGCAGGCACCTGTTATGCCGCCGCCGATAACCATTATGTCAAACTCGCTTGACTGCAGATGTTTAATATCTCGTTTCATGAATAATTACTGCTATTTTGTAATGATAGGTAAATACTGTTTATTTCTTATTAAGATAGTGAGGTATTTCCTTTACAGAAGACTCCCCCCGAAACAGATTCAACGGAGTGCGTAAGTATGATAAAAAGAGCTGGTCAACAAACTCCCTGGGTCGTTAACAAAAACTAGTATACTATATAACATACAGAATATTCCTGTCTCGCCTGTAAATATTTTGAATATAAAAAAGAGCTATTTGCTCATTAATTTTATCCGTTAATAAAGCAATATTTTACCTGTGGCACAAAATTTCGGCGAAACGATTGGTTAGTCCGCTTTTCTCATCAAGTTCGTCGCGAGAAGTCGGAAAGGGGTCAAAAAAGGTTGTCAGCAACCACGGGAGAAACAACAATGGATAGCTCCTGTAGTAAAATCAAGCTTTGCTCAGATGACTGGGGGTGGGTCGCTATAAATATCGGCATGGGCATAGGCGCCGGTATTGTTTTCCTGCCTGTGCAAGCAGGGCTCGTAGGCTTGTGGACATTTTTAATAGCTGTTCTTATTGCTTATCCAGCCCTCTATCTGTTTCAAAGGCTATTCATCAACACCTTGGTTGAAGCACCTGAATGTGAAGATTACCCTACTATTATATCGGAATACCTGGGAAAGAAGTGGGGGGTGGCAATAGGATTTTTATATTTCGTCATGTTGATTATATGGGTTTTTGTATACAGCGAGACGATTACCAATGACAGCGGGGCCTATCTGCAAACGTATGGTCTCACTCAAAGTTCATTGTCTGACTCTTATCTATACAGTTTTCTGATAATCGTCTTGATGGTATTTCTTGCCTTTAAGAGCAAGACACTTCTCTTTCATATCTCAAAAATCCTGGTCGTTATCATATTGCTGCTGATTGTCCTGCTCAGTGTTTTAATCATCCAATACTGGGACCTTAATAATATCATGGCAATTTCTTCATATTGGCACATGACAAAAAACGTGATTGTTACCCTGCCGTTTGCCATGACATCAATACTTTTCCTGCAATCTCTCAGCCCTACAATAACTGCTATTCGTTCAAGAAGTCAGTCAATAATTGAGGCCCGTAAGCGAACTATCAAGATAATGAACACCTCTTTTGCTATTCTTGCGGTAATCGTTTTTTTCTTCGCTCTTTCCTGTACCTTAGCCGTAAACCATACAGAAGCACGTCAGGCTTTTATAAACAACACTTCATTCCTGGCAATTATGGCAAAACATATACCGGGAACAACAGTGCCTTTAATCGGTGTTGTAATCAGTATTACCGCGGTAACGACCTCGTTTTTTGGTGTATTATTAGCGTTTTACGAAGCGTGTGTGGGATTGTCTGTACATCTCTTCATGAAGACAACACCAAGAGAAGATGTCAATATGAACAGACTGTCAAAAATCATAATAATTTTCACCGTTCTTGTGGCCTGGTTCGCTACAATTATTAACTTTCCGATACTCTATTTCACCAGTATTTGCAGTCCAATCTTTGGTATTATCGGCTGTTTTATCCCTGTGGTGCTGATATATCGAATCAAATCACTGCATAAATATAAAAACTTTTCCGTCTATCTGATTATTATTACCGGGGCACTGCTGGTGATCTCTCCCATCATTGCATTTCTTAATTAGATTGAACTTAAAAACAGATAAATACATGTAATTGTTATCTTACATCTGTTTTAAAATTCAATCTATGTAGTGTTTCGTGTATTTACGACTGTCGAAGGCAGGAGACACTCGAGAATGCAGGGCTACTCATTTAAGACAAGTTCGTAAAAACCTAAAATTACAGATGGCTAAGTAAAAAGCTTCATATGCGGAGGCGCGTAAATTCTCTATTATTTCGGCGTACTGGTGTACATCGTAGTGATAGAGAATTTATAGCAACAAAGCAGATGGAGAGTTTTTACGACGCCATCATTTAAAGACTGCATCGATAGTGGTATCTTTGCTTAATTGCAGTTGAATGTTCCTTTGAGTAATTTTTTCTCCGTCAACCAACCAGTACTTAAAATCGCTGCTGAAGGATTCAGGTACACTGAGTTCTATTGGTGTATTCTTGAAGTAGTAGCCGATATATTCTGAATTGTATATATAACTATCTATTTCAAGGGATACCCCATTTGGAATAACAATTTTACAGGAAAATGGACCATTTAAGTCGAATTTCTTTTTTAACTCCAGTAAAAGGAAATACGGACGTTCTCTGATGAACGTTTCCAGCATACTCACATATTCCTCATGTGGTTCTCCAAACTGCACCAGCATTTCTCGGTAATATTTTATTCGTGAATACAAAAAATCCTGGGTGAGAAGATGGTTCAGGGTTTCAACAAACAATCCAAGGTATTTGATTTTGTATTCAGCGCTCTCTTTTAACAACCGGTGAAATAAGCTTACTCTCCAACAATCACTTTTCGGCTCATCTCCATAAAAGAACAAGTTCAGACCAGCTTGTTGCCACGGTTTCCTTTGTAAATTGTTAACAATTGCAGACTTATCCCAAAAGCTCTGATCCATATCCCAGTTGATCCAGAAAAGTTTTGCATCCGACCGTGCACGATCATAAGCGGCAACTCCCTGGCAATAGTCACTTGTACCGGAAAAAAACCATGATATCATCTGTTTAGTTAGATTATTAAGGTCTATTGTTTTCCCGGCTTCAGCTAAAAGAGGGGTTAGTTGCCCCTCAATCGCCGGGCGTATTTTTCGTGCATACCCAACAACGTCTTCGATTGAATTATGACTCCTGAAAACGAAAAAGAGATAGTCTTCATGACCAAATCGTTGTCCCCATTGACGCCTGCTGAGATGTTCAGTTGCATATCCCATACCGTAACTTTTACCATTTAAGTATATCTCAACCATCTGAGTATCAGGTACGATGCAGCCAATCTGCTTTGAAATATCATAGGCCAGCGGATTATTTATCGGATATCCAGGCGGCCAGGCTGTAGTCTGGATTACCAAGGTACGCAAAGGAATGTTCAAATTGGGTAGTATAAGCCCATCGGGCACGTTTTTAACTCCATATTTCCTTCTAAAATACAGCCGGAATCCAGGTTTAAACTCATGGGTTTCGAGCCTTTTTCCCCCATGCATTCTTAACCCGGCATATGACTCAAACGTGATCCTTCCGTTCTCTACATAAGTCACTTCAGCAATTCTTTCCCATTCTCGTCCTTTTTTATCCCGATTGACCAGAATTCCATATACCGGATCATTGAGATCTTTTTCATTCACCGCGATTGAGATAATCGGCCAGCTCTTTTTAGGGGCTAAATCTCGAATTAGTGAAGTTGACTTGAAACTGACATGGGCCCCCGGATTGGCCTCATAGAGGTACCTGCCAACCTGGCGTTTCTTCTGGAATGTGACAAAGTCTATCTCATGATCTGTTTCATCGGTTCGCTTGAACCTCTGAAAATCATTTTCCGCCAATCTCACGAGATTGAGGCGTTTGA
>QNDS01000248.1 GCA_003644925.1 Candidatus Fermentibacterota bacterium | reverse complement strand
TCCGCCCTGGACTGCATACAGACACAGATCGAACATGCCGAATACCTGCAGGATATCCGTAACCTTTCCCATGGCTGGGAAATGATCGCTGATATTCAATTCAGGCTGAATGAGATACCGGAATCGATTACAAGTATTGAAAGGGCGATAGAGTATTCGATGAAGGCGAGTGATATGCTTCTCTACTCAAACCAGCTGACGCTCAAGGGCAGTATTCTTTTCATAAGCGGCAGGACGCGGGAGGCTGAGACTTTCCTGAGAGAAGCCCTCACTCATATTGAGGGGAGGAAAGGGAAGGAAAAAGCGGTTTTCCGCTGCAGGCTGTATTTGCAGGTAATAGAGGCTGAAACCGACCCGGAGAGTTTTACCAAGATACTGCAGCTGCTCGATTCCGCCCCCGATTCATACTGCAAGGGTGAGACTTATTACTGCCACTGGAAACTCACGGGTGACAGTGTGTCCGCCTCGAGGGCTGCCGATCTCCTTACCGAATCCATAGGCTCTCTTCAGCAGCCGGTTATACAGAGACTGCTCGATGATCTGAAGGGATAATCCCCGTTTTAATTATTGACACGACAGGAGCGCATGCCCATCTTTACGTAACTTATTTGAAAGGTGGTTCTAATGGAAAAGAAACGTAAATTCATACTCATCGTCGCGGTCGTGGGAATGATAGGTACATTCCTGCCCTGGGCCAGCGCTTTCGGGTTTACTGTAAGTGGAACTCAGGGCGATGGATGGATCACACTTGTCCTGTTTGCGATAGGCGGTGCTATCGCTTTCTTCAGCGGCGACAAGGCGGAAGCTCTCAAGAAGAAGATCATGACCGCTGTATGGGTTCCTGCCGCACTGGCAGCTGTCATTGCTCTGCTCAAGATATTCAAAAGCAGACCTGCAGGTCTGAGCATCGGCATTGGTCTGTATCTCATAGCGATAGCCGGCCTTGCGCAGGTGTTTTTAACACTGTTCTTCAAAGGCGAAGGCGGCTGGGATATTCCCAAATCTGTAGCTGACGTTAAAACAGCCGCAAGCATTCCTGCTGCTCCTGCAGAACCAGCAGCTCCTGCAGCTCCTGCAGCTCCTGTAGCTCCTGAAGCTCCTTCAGCTCCGGAAGCCCCTGAAGCACCTCCGGTAGAGGAAGAGGAAGTTAAGGAATAACACTGTATTTATCAACCATATCGGTTGATATTCCTTAATTAATCAGTATCGGTGCCCCTGCATTCAGCAGGGGCATCCCTTATTTACACTTGTTCTATGATTCAGATATTAACATAATCGCTGTTCGATATTCTTATTGTCTATTCGTATGCGCAAAGAATCAGGTGGATTATGTTTGCGATTATACCTTCGAACTGGAAATTTGATCTGAAGGGTCTTGCTGAGGTCTGGAGGCGGAGTGATGATTCTCTGGAGAATCATGAAATGGTCCGTTCCAATCTTCTCAAGGGAGAGCGCCTGTTCCTTATTGGAACCGAAGGCGTGTCCGATTCAGACAGATACATTGTTGCCGTAGATCATATTGCGCTTTTCGGATCAAGTCCCCTGACAGGACCGAACAGAGATGTCCTCGGACCCCGGTTCCCTTCGCTTATGGGTATGTATATCGCGCCGGACGGTGAATGGGAAAAGGGTGTTGTGGGCAGGGTTCCCGACTGGAAACTGGCAACACCTGCAGAGCTCAGGCTGTTTGGTTCCGGGACTCTGGTTTCCGAGGGAATAGACGAAGCAGAAATTGCAGGACACGGAGGAGCGAAAGTTGTGCTTCTGGTCAGAAGTCATGGATGGGAGTCGATCAATACGGAACCCCCGCCGGTTCGGGAACTGGCATCCGCAGCATTGAACCTGTACAACCTTAAATTCACCCGGGGAGGTGAGGAGCAATGAACTATAAAGATACCATACAATTACCTAAAACCGACTTCTCCATGAAAGGTAATCTTATTAAGAAGGAACCTGAAACACAGGAGATGTGGGACGGGAAAAACCTTTACGCGAGGATCAGGCAGGCGAGGAAGGATTCCCCGAAGTTCATCCTCCATGACGGGCCTCCCTATGCTAACGGGCATGTACACCTGGGAACGGCGCTGAACAAGATACTGAAGGACTTCATAGTAAAATCCTTCACCATGATGGGATACGATTCCCCATACGTTCCCGGCTGGGATTGCCACGGAATGCCCATAGAGCACAGGGTTATGGGTGATCAGCCTGACGGTGGAAAACACCTGTCAAAGAAAGAAATAAGAGAGAAGTGCCGGGAATATGCCCTGGAATATGTTGGAATCCAGAGGGAGGAATTCAAAAGACTTGGCGTATTCGGAGATTGGAACAGACCCTATCTGACGATGAGCACACATTACGAATCGGGTATTCTGCGGGCTTTCGGTGATCTTGTAAAAGATGGTTACGTGTATCAGGGTCTGCGTCCGATACACTGGTGCATGAAATGCGGTACCGCCCTTGCCGAAGCGGAAGTGGAACACGGAGACCATACTTCTCCATCGATATATGTGGCATTCAAGCAGGAAAATCCTGATGACTGGGAGAGTCGAGGTGTTCCCAGGGATACAGAAACGGTTATCTGGACAACTACTCCATGGACTCTGCCCGCGAACCTCGCGGTGGCTCTGCACCCGTCCGAGAAATATGTGATCATCGAATCGGGTGAACGGCGATTCCTCATTGCCCGGAAAAGGGCGGATGCGTTCATGGAGGATTCGGAGATCAGCGGCACCGTGCTCAGTGAGCCTGTTTTCACGGGCAGCGAGCTTGAGGGGCTTCTAATGAAGCACCCGGTACTTGAAAATAAGACTTCCCGGATGATAGTGGCCGAACATGTAACCATGGAAGATGGCACTGGATGTGTTCATACCGCTCCGGGACATGGAGCTGACGATTTCGTAGTCGGCCTGAAATATGGCCTTGAGATATTCAGCCCTGTGAATGAAGACGGAACATTCTCTGAGGAAGCAGGCAGATATAAAGGTATCCATGTTTTCAAGGCCAACGCTGAAATAGTGGAGGACCTGAAGAATTCAGGGCACCTTCTTGCGGATAAGAAAGTGAAACACAGTTACCCCCACTGCTGGAGATGCAAGAAACCTCTGATATTCCGGGCAACAAGACAGTTCTTCCTGAGCCTTTCGAAGAACGACCTTAAAAAGCGGGTTCTGAAGCGGGTCGACGAAGTTAAGTGGCATCCCGGATGGGGGTACGAGCGCATGAAGAACATGATGGAGGTGCGCCCTGACTGGTGCCTTTCAAGGCAGAGATCATGGGGTGTGGCGCTTCCCGTTTTCACCTGTTCCGATTGTTTCGAACCAGTTCTTGACCATGAGGTTATTCGCGCGGTTGCGCAAGAAGTTGCTTTGAAGGGAGCGGACATCTGGTTCGAAATGAATCCGGGAGAACTTTTTGCCCTCGCTGGAAAGAAAGCTGTATGCCCCTCGTGCGGAAGCGAAAAGCTCCAGAGGGTGGATGATATACTGGACGTATGGTTCGACAGTTCGCTGAGCCATTACAATGTACTTACCGAAAAGCACGGGCTGACACGTCCCGCTGCCGTATACCTTGAAGCTACCGACCAGCATCGCGGATGGTTCGGTGTAAGTCTGATCACAAGTGAGGCACTTGGAATGGGCAAACCTGCGGACAACATCATAACACATGGTCTTATCCAGGATAAGAATGGTAAGAAGATGTCCAAGTCCATTGGTAACGTCATATCACCATTGAAAATAATAGACCGGCAGGGAGCTGATATACTCAGGCTCTGGTTTGCAAGCGTGGACTACACGTCGGATTTCAGGGCTGACCTCTCCAAGCTTGATGATGCCAGAGAAGCTTACAGAAAACTGCGCAATACCGTGAGGTTCATACTTGGTAATCTGGGAGAATTCGAAGAATTCAATCTTGCCCCAGCCTTACTTGAGGGTTTTGACAAGTATATCTATCTGAGATTCAGGAAGCTCTGCCGATTCTGTATAGAAGAATACAGAAAGTTCCAGTTTCACAGGGTCTACCGTGAACTCCGGAACTTCGCTGTTATCAATCTTTCCGGTCAGTTCCTTGATATGAGGAAAGACAGGCTATACTGCAGTGACCCGAACTCTCCATCCAGCAGGATGACCAGGCAGGTTATGGCTTACATTCTGAAGAACTTGATTCAGCTTCTGGCACCTCTTATTCCCTTTACAGCTGAAGAGGCGTGGCTGGCGCTTCCGCAATGCCTCAGGGGAGAGGAAAGTGTCCATCTTTCCCTCTATCCCGATACTGATGCTCTGCTGGATACCGAAGATGACAGCGCTGTACTGCAGGCCTGGGAACCCTATCTGGAAGTGCGGAAAACGATTCTGAAGGAACTTGAGGGAAAACGCGCTGCAGGAGAGATAGGCGGCGGACTGGATGCCATGGTTTCACTTACCGTTCCGAAGGATATGGTAGAGTCCGCAAATGGCGAGGACTGGTCAGATTTTCTGATCGTCTCATATGCTGATGTTAAGGCTGGTGATGAGGTAACAGTGTCAGTAGAAAAAGCTACTGGTTCGAAGTGCAGCAGATGCTGGAAGATCCTGCCGGAAGTTGGTTCGGGCACCCCTGAAGATGTGTGCGCCAGATGTGCCGAAGTCCTGAAGAGGTTTACACTTTGATGACTGTAACAAGAACAAGGTTGTGCGGTTATATCACCGC
>QNDS01000247.1 GCA_003644925.1 Candidatus Fermentibacterota bacterium | reverse complement strand
TTGACAATCCGGCTGTAAAACATGAGTCTATGATGTTGAGTAATTGTATTGCCGGGAAACCGGTTCAATCCGCACTATGGGAGAATACAGATGCGATTTTCGGAAGACGCTCCTACGTCGCAACGGGGCAGGTGCAGGCTTACGCATCTGGCTCGCAAGGTATTAGAGTCCAGATTTCCGAATAATCCCCTTGATGAATGGCTTCCACCAGCGCCGGACTGGTCGCATGCGCTGCCCGATATCGATATTCTTAAGCATGAGCTTGCAGCACTTAGAAAACGCGGCGGAAAAATCGTTCTTTACGGTCACGACGACATGGATGGCATTACAGGTATCTATATTGGTCAGAGGATACTTGAAGGTGAGGGATATCGCGTTGTAACATTAATGCCAAGGCGAGTAACCGATGATTACGGCCTCCTTCCACAGAGGATGGAGGAACTTCTACTGCCGGGTGACCTTCTGCTTACTGTGGATTATGGATGCTCATCCGTAAGCGGTGTTGAATGGGCAGTTGAGCGGGGTGCCAGAGTGGTTATTACCGATCACCACACACTCAATCACCCCCTTCCACCAGCCCATGGAATGATAAATCCTCAGAGATTGGGTCCTCCTGCAACCTACCTTGCCGGCTGCTCAGTTCTTTACGCAGCCCTTGTCTCCATCTACCCGCGCTGGATTAACCAGCCGGAGCTTCTAACCGCAATTTCTATTGGAACAGTATCGGATCGAGTGCCATTTCTGAGCTGGAACAGGTATTTGCTGGAGGAGTTCAGAAAGATAGATATCAGTAAGCTGAAGGGCGGTCTAGCTGTACTTGCTGAGAACTGGCCCGCCAGGGAGAGAGCCTGGACAGGTTCCATGGTCAGACATGCCGTTACTTCAGTGGTGGGAAAAGGGGAAGACTCGGGAATTGATATCCTTCTTGATTTTATGAATGACGATAATTACGCGCAGTGTCTCAAAATCTGGAAGCGTCTGAAGAAGAACAGCAGACAAAGGACTCATGTTCTGTCGGAAATATTCTCAAGGGCAATGCAGAGAAGGGATGATCAGGCTTCTGCCTATGGAATGAACCTTGTCTATCTGGACTATATCCCGGATGGAATGGGGGGAACCCTCGCCAGTAAAATGACCAGAATCACAAGCCGCGGCACCATCATAGTATCCAGGAGGGAACATGGAAAACTTGTTGGTGAAGCCCGTTCCTACGGAGACTGGGATATGGCAGGTTTTCTTGTGAGCATGGGGAGTATTTTCAAGAACGCCGGTGGACACAGAATGGCAGCTGGATTCAGCTGCGAGGGAATAGCCTGGGGAGAGCTCAGGGAACAGCTCCTTTCGAAGATGGCAGAGTATCCGGTGGATCCAGTACCCATGCCACACATTGATCTTGTAGTTGATGAGCTTCCCGATCCCGCGGAGTTTCTGTGCCTTGCCCCGTTTGGCGGTAAATTCCTTCCCCCGGCGGTTAAGAAGGGTACAATGAGATACCTGATGAATATAGGAGAGAATTCCGTGAGCTGGTTCATAACAGAAGAAAGCGGAGATTAACCGGGCTGCGCTGATTCTGGTTACTTACAAATCGATTATCAATAATTTATTAAAGAATTCTTCTTTCAAGCTTTTTCGGGATATATAAGTGTGGGGAATTATGCTGAAAGCTAATTATGAGAGATGTGTACTTAGAGGTAGAGCTATAAAATTCAGGAGCAAATGTTTGCATGTGAGTGTAAAGTAGTTGAAGGGGAGAAACTTGAAGGGATTGACACTAACTATTTCTAGATGCATAATTTGTTTCAGAGAAAATACCAGAGACAAACTCTTTTCAATTAGCCATTTTTCATGAACGGTCTGGTGTTGTAAGTTAAGGGAGACACAGTATGATTGCTTTTCTTACCTCTTTGTTCTGTACTGAATCAAAACCAAAGTCTAAAGGAAAACCACCAAAGATATCCTATTCTTGGAGTGGCAAGGTGTCTGTGTCTGCTGATTCCGTTATTCGATCCCCAAAATTCCGCGATCAAATGAAAAAAGCAGATGCATTCTTTGAAGCCCAAAGTCCTATAGAATCCAAGTAGCTCGTACATGGTTTTTAATTTATTGGTCTTGCCATTATTAGGTGGATATGTTTTTGCATCTTATTGTAACATTACTCGAGCGTCTATAAAACGTATTGATGGATACAGACTCTTCTTTCATTCAGCATTATGGGGATTGTTGTTTCTTGCGGTTGGGTATTCACTATGTTATTTTGTCTCTACAAAATGCAGTAACCTTGTTGTAGAGTTTCATAAGTTCTTCCCTATACCACATATAGGGAAATCTATCATTGCTTTGCTGATTGGACTGATACTACCACTGATAATAAATATATTTTATAGGAAGTGGAGGTGGGTAAAAAACGAAATTCAGAAGTATGGAGATCATTTAGATGAGCTACTAATGAGAGCGTTTGAGGAAGAAAAACTCGTGCAACTCACAATGAGTAATGGCAAAGTTTATGTTGGTCGAACACTGCAAGCTTTTGAACCTCTCTCAGAATATGAGTACATCAAAATACTTCCTGTCCAGAGTGGGTTTAGAGAACCAATTAAGCACAAAGTAACATTCACTACTAATTACACAAAAGCATATTGGAAACACCTGGAGGAGAATCCCTCAGACATTCAAGTGAATAGCTACAGAGGTATAGTGTTATCTGTATCAGAGATTGTTGTTGCAAGCTTTTTCGATCAAGATCTGTATAACACTTTCAACAAGTTGCCCACAATGCATCAGGATGCAGAGAAAAAGTAGTAGTCTAACTCTGTCCTAATCTGCACTTCTCTAATCTCCGTACGGGATTAGAGGTTATTTAATCTGATTCCTGTCAGATTTTCTTATACGCGAAGAGCATGAAAGTATCCAAAACCACAAAGAATATCCTCGGTCTAATACTAGCAGTCAATCTCCCAGTTGTATCTGAGCAAACCCAATCTAGTTGAGAAACAATTAACGTGATACAAGAGGTATAGCGCTTTTCCTTATGGAGTTTTACTGCTTCGTTCATGATTTCCAGTCGCCGTACAATAAGAGCAATATTCTTAGGTTCCTTTAGGAAGGAGTCGCTAAGGAAATAGAGTTTCCTTAGCTTCAAATTCCACTTGAACAGGTATTCGCATACATTCCAGTGACTAAGAATAGAATCTGCAGCTTCTGGATTCCGCTTCTTGCGTAGTCCGGTGGCTTGTTGGTAAAGGAAAGAGTTCCAGGTTGTTAAAAACCTGTAGAATTGATCTGCCGGTTCCTGTTAAGAGATAGTCCGGGCTAAATGATGATGTCGTAGTCGTCTCTGGGTTGTATCTTGAAGTTATCGCGGGAGTACCAGAGTAATCCTGTAAAATCTGAAATGGTATCACCTACAGCCGGGACGTAGCTGAAATCACCCATTGTGCCTGCGTAGCACTCTCCACTTCCGTCATCGAAAGCCCATGTGTAGTAAGGCAATCCGACCTGTGTCACATCGAGATCGGAAACGGTTACAAACACGGATTCCCATTGTTCAGGATTTAAGGATGTTGCCAGATCACCAGTGATCATCGGTTCCGGGGCAGGGAGAGTATGGCCGGTTGAGTGAACCACATATGATATCGGATATTTGAGCTCTGTCATGCCGTAGTATTCATCTACAACACCGGTAACAGTTACACTGTCGCCTCTTTGCAGACCTGCGAGATCGCTGCCATACATAAGCAGACCACTCCAGGGGCCTCCGCCTGCATCGGCAAGGGCGCCGTAAGTCGAAGTTGAAACGGCAGTATAATCATTAGGGTCAGCGGTTACGATACCGGTGACACTGACAGTCTGCCCTTCAAAGGGTGAATCCTCCTGCTGTCCCTGAATCTCGTAGCAGGTAAGGTAACCGCTGCTGCTGCCTGAATCAGCGATTACAACCTGAACCTCATTGCTCCATGTGGTGTTGTTACCCGTATTCCTGGTTTGTACCGCGTAATAGTAGGTCTCACTCCACATAAGACCGGTATCGCTGAAGGTGGTGTCGGTAGCATTGGATGTTGTACTGACAGGGCTGGAGGGAGGATTGGCGGAGATCCCCGAAGAGGTTGATCTGTAAAGGTTGTATTGAGAGAAATCATTGTCCGGGCAGATTGACCAGGATGCGAAAACGGAGTTGGTTGCTCCCGAAGTGGCGGAAAGGATTGAGGCTGCAGGGTTGTCACCAGGACTGGTGGGATTCTCATCGTCTCCGCAGGAGATCATGATCAGCGTAACCGCAATGGTTATTAACGGTATAAACCATTTTGCTTTATTCATTTGAGAAAGTCTCCCCTCAATAATCAGGAGTGCCGGACGAATAACACCAGATAAGTATTATCGATCGAGCTGCTGTTTCAGCAGTTTCATGACCAGGTCCTTAAGATCGGGATCCGATCCGATATCAAGATCCAGGTTTAATGATACTCTGATAACGGAGCTTTCATTCTGTTCCAGAGGTTCTGAGGGTTTTTCCTTTTCAACAGTTTCGTCTGTTTTTGGTCTGGAAGTTTTTTTAGCAGCAGCAGCCTTTTTAGCCGGTTTGGCAATTTTCTCTTTCGGTTTCGCTGTTTTCTCTTCCGGCTCAGCAACTTTCTCTTCCAGCTCCGCTGTTTTTTCTTCCGGTGCAGCTTCAGCAATTCCTGCCAGGTCGCAGAGAACCTTGA
>QNDS01000246.1 GCA_003644925.1 Candidatus Fermentibacterota bacterium | reverse complement strand
CTTTGGCTTCCACGTTAATGCTGCCGCCTGACTGTATGGTCAGATTATTAGCTTCCAAATTAATAACATGAGTCTGAGCAGTAGTATTAGCAGAATGTGTTAAATTTCCACTGGAGCCAATTATCACATCCCCAGAAATATCCAGCTTGCCGGCGCTACTGGTTGAATAATTATATAAAATCATAGTTCCGTTTACAGTTAAATCGGTAAATGCTCGGATTACTTTCTCGTATAGACGGGAGGTGGTAGCGATAGTCAAACTGCCACTGTTGCTGAACGGAGAAAGAATACCGCCGTTATCGGTAATATTAGCTTCGCTATCCCAATTAAACGTAGAATAAACTATATTAGTTGACGTACTAGTTTTTAAATGACCGTCGTTTTGAATGGTTATAGTATCAAAAGTAATAGCTTCATTTATATAGGTTTTGCCGATATCGGCGTCATCCTCATAATCCTGATCATCATTATCAATGATCAAATCGCCATGGGCCTGGGATGAGGCTTTTTTGTAAATGGTGCCGGCGCCGCCCATGCGATTTACACTAACTCCATTCTTACCGCCATAAGATTCATAGGTTATAGATGAATTGTCCGTGGTATAGTAAACCGCGATACGTCCGCCGCCGCTACCGCTTTCAGTAGATCCATAACCCTTGCCCCCGCTAGCGGTAGTAGTACCGGCGCCCTCTAATACGTCCGTAATTATCAAAATACTGCCGCCGGAACCACCGGCACCATGGTCTCCGCTGTCATCTTCGCCATCAGAATTAATAATGCCATTAATAATAGTAGCGCCGCTTATGGATAATTTTACAACCCCGCCGCCATAGCCGCCACTGCTTGTATTGCCGCCGCCGCTGCCCAGATCTGTCGGCATAGTGGTGGAACCGTAGCAAATACCGCCGTCGTAATCTAAGCTGTCACCGCCTTCGCCGCCGTAGCCGGCACCGCTGGCATGAAAACCACCAGAACCTCCTCCCAGGCCATTATTAACTGAATAGCCTTTGGCTTCCACGTTAATGCTGCCGCCTGACTGTATGGTCAGATTATTAGCTTCCAAATTAATAACATGAGTCTGAGCAGTAGTATTAGCAGCATGAGTCAAAATTCCATTCGCACCAATAGTCATGTTTCCGCTTATTATTAATTTTTTCGTGCTCATATCGCCGTTGGAAATAGTCAGGGTAGAGGCGCTGGTAGAACCAATATTTAATGATCTAATTGTGGCAGAGCCAGCGCTAAGACTTAAAGTGGGCGCGCTAGAATAACTACCATTAATTACCGCGTCATGATTAGCCGTAGGCGTTAAGTTAGCGTCCCAATTAGTAGCTGTGTCCCAATTAGTAGAAACTGAACCATCCCAAATTATAGTAGCTGTAACGTCAAACGTACCGGACGTGGAAGTTGAACAGGATGCCTGATCATCGCAGACAAAAATATAATAATAATTTTCCCCTTCTTCAGACGCCTGAGTGGTATAAGAACAGGTTATCGGATCATTTAAACTATCCCAATTATAGCTGTCAGTACAATAAGCTTGGTCTGTATCACAACCCGGAGTGGTGGTGGAAATACTGTCGTTTTTACAAACGTAGAGTTTTACTGTTTCCGAATCAGCGTCTGTCCAGTCAGCTGAAAATGTAATGCTTTGTCCTAAAATTAAAAAGTCAGAAGTGCTAGACGCCTCGGTTATCATCGGAGCAGTGTTAGTGCCGTAATATTTGTCCGCGCCAATATCCCAAAAATAATACCGGGTCTGGCTGTCTATATCGTCGCTAAATGCTAAACTAGAATCACTTTTTAGACTGGTGCCGTTATTCCGGGCGCCGGTGTCGTCATAATGCAGATGAAAATCATCGCTAGTACTGGCTAAAAACGTAACACTGGCGCTGGTAGCCGAATTACTGCCTGGGGCGCTATTATCAAGAGATAAATTATAGTCGGAAGCACTATCGTAAGTCCCTAAAAAGCCAGTTGAACAATTTTGGGTTAAATTATTTTTTGCTACTACTGTAGAGCTGCCAATTCTGGTAATACCGGTATTAGAATTTATTAATGTATTATTATATACATAATAGTTAAAATTATTGCCCGCTAAATAGAGCCCGGCTGAATTACTGAAATTAAACCCGTGAATAATATTATTGTAAATCTTGGCCGAAGAACTGGCTTTTATACCAATATGAGAGTTAGTGGTAAAACTACCGGTGCCTTTAATTATGTTTTTATATATCCTAATGTCTGATTCTGTATCCTCGGTAGTTATTTCTATTGCGTTTTTTGTGGCTGTGTCATCATCCTGGTAAATTTGCAGTCCTTCTATTCTTACGTATGATTCATTAATAGTAATCGGGCTGGTTGTCGCTATCCGATAGGCGCTAACAGAATACGTGCCGTTATGGCGGTAATTCTCACTTGTGTCTGTATAAATTTTAACGTAATTACTATATGCGGTAATCCATCCGTCAACTATAACGGCTTTAACGTCGGCGCTTCCTGAACTGGATCGGCATTTAGCCGTGGCAATAATCCAATTGCCGGCATTAGATAAGACGACATAAGTTGATGACGTGGCTTGCTCCTTAATATAGACTGTTTCACCAGATTGGAATGTACTGGAGGCGATATTGATCAGCATGATTTGTGACGACGTAGTAGAGGCGGTCATGTGAGTACTAGTCGCTACTGCTCCACTGGTCGCCCCTACAACCGTAGAACCGTCAGGAATAGTACCGGAAGCGGTTGAATAAGAAAAAACTTTAGTAGTACCAACGCTTAAATCAGCTTCAATCGCGTTTTCCCAGTCAAATAATGATGTGTAATCCGTGTCCGAGGCGTTGTCCGGATCAATAATAGATATAAATTCGGCTGAATCTGTTTCTTCTGGACCGAGGGAACCAGCAGTTGGTTCAGGAGATATATAGTTTCTTATTTCAAAATATTCCCAATCCACGTTAAATTGAAAAAATCTAAAATATAAAGAAGTTGGCGTTAATTCTGTGGTATTAGTAGTAGTTAAATTTTTTCTTGTTGTACCGTCTATATCTAATCTTAATGAATTGTAATCCCACCACATTTCTATTATATATTCCTGGTTATTATTATTAATGGTTCCTGTCTCTACTGAAGAATTTACAGTGGAGCCATTTATTATTTTATAAACTCCTTGATTTGAATATCCCGAACTATTTAATATAAATTTATAATAATTACTGCCGTCTTGACGGATAGATAATTCATTGATAACACCATTTGGATATTGTGCTCTTCTGATTATTTTATATTTTGTATAACCGCTTTTTGGTAAGGGGATAGACCTGCTAGTACACTCCGCAACATTGTCTGCGGTCCTTATTTCTATCCAATCATTAACAGCGTCGTAGCTTTCACTACCAGAACTGCCGTCACAATGTGTCCAATTATAATCATTTAAGGTATTGCCAGTAAAATCATCGTATAAATAAAATGTGGCGCTTGAACTACTTATACTCTCAGCTAATTCATTGCCGTAATACATATAAATATCTTTTGCGCTGGAAGTAGCCAGCTGAGGTATTTTTATCCAAATAATAGTAGAAGAACTATCACAACCTGATTCCAGCCAGTAGTTTAGCAGAGTAGAACCGTCCGAGTCGGTAAAACGAATATCGGCGCAAGTTGAGGCCATTTTGCCTTCGGCAATTATAGCGGCGGTGTCTATAGTGGTGGATGCCTGGTAGTCCGTAAGGGTATTGCCACTGTTTTCCGTAAAAGTAATCGCCCGGCGATACGTCCAGCTGGAATTATACCAAGGATCAAGATGTCCATAACCGCCCTTTTCGCCAAAGGCCTCGATATAAAATTCACCTTTAGCAAAGGGCTGATAGCTTATTTTAGCTAAATAATAGTTGGTTTTTCCTGATTTGATCTTATCGCTGGCTTCTTTTTGCGCTACATAGTCTCTTACTTCTTTTCTTTTTAGCTTATCTGCTTCTAAATAGACCAGATTATTATTTAGCTTGGGTTTTTCTAAGTTCAGCTCCTCTCTTGAGTTTAGGCTTTCAAGGCTAAGCAGTTTAACCGATTTATCACGGAATAAAAAATTAATATTAGCGACTTGTGAACGTCGGGAGATATTGGTAATAGAAAAATAGATATCAGCCTGATTAAATCCGTAATAGGTTTTTTCATTGGTCTGGATTATTAGATTTTCGTTATTATTATCGTCTGTCCAGTTCAGGCTAATAATTTTAGACTCTTCCGTGTTTTTTTTCTTTACTTTTTCCGGCGCTATAGCCCGGCCTTTTTCGTTTATAACAAATTCATTTGGCAAATCCATGTTCCGGGACGGATTTAAAACGTAAAGAGAAAATTTAAACACAACCAGAACAAATAAGGCAATAGTGGCCGCAACATAAAACCATTTCCCATGCATAGCTAAAATCTGCCGGACGCGTTCCGGATTAAACCGTTTAAATAATTCTTTTGTTTTTGGTATTTTTGCCATATTTAACAATAAATATTATCCGTGGTGTAGAGACGCGATTAATCGCGTCTCTACGAACGGGGTTGTTAGATTGAACCCGGCCATCGGAACGGACAATGCTATTATTATTTTTAATTTTTTGTTTTTTTATTATTACATCCAAACATTTTCTATATTATTCCTGTCAATATCCCATTTCCCCGGATTATCAACAATATATTGCCGAATTCTATT
>QNDS01000245.1 GCA_003644925.1 Candidatus Fermentibacterota bacterium | reverse complement strand
TGAGGCTTCTATCATAGCTGATGAATCTGAATCGGGAGAATTCGAAAGCGTTGATGGATTAGTGCTTTCCGAAAGGACCTGCTCTATCCGGTCGGACAGGCGTGTCAGTTCGCTGCTCTGGCTTTCATCAAGTTCTTCGAACTTATCTCTATCCTGATAGAGTTCATCTGCTATATTCAGTGCGGCAAAAATAGCCACCTTGGCCGTTGAAGCCATGGTGGCGCTATCTGTCATCTGCCGCATTTTCATGTCTACATAATGAGCGATTTCCGATATATAAGCAGGCGAGCCTGCTCCCCGGATAGTATACTCCCGCCCGAAAATATTCACGCGGGTGACTTCATTCGGGTTGCTCATTTTTTCCTCTTACTTATTTGCCTTCTATTTTGATACTGTCCAGTTTATCCAGCACTGCCGATAACCTCCGCTTGACTTCCTGCCTTTCCCGCAGGAGCCTTGCGCTGTGGATTCTGAGTTTATTGTAACCATCAGAATCCACCGAGTCCACACTGTTCTCCAATCTGGACTCAAGTTCACTAACCCGTATCGCCAATTCATCGCGTTGCGTATGTACTGACCTGAACCTGACTATCAGTCTATTTATGGTCTCGGTCAACCTCTCAAGATCTTCCGATTGGGACACGGATCATCCCCTCTCCCTCAGAGAGCGGCTTTGGCTGCTTCTACAACCTTCGCAAATGCTTCCGGGTTCTTTACTGCAAGGTCTGCCAGTGTCTTTCTGTCGAGTTCTATGCCCGCAACTTTGATCCCGGCTATGAAATTGCTGTACTTCATTCCATGCTCACGGACAGCAGCATTGATACGCGTTATCCAGAGTGCGCGGAAGTCTCTTTTCTTGTTCCTTCGATCACGGTACTGATACTCAAGAGCCTTTTTCCTGGCTTCAGTTGCTACGGTGTACAGTTTCCTTCTTCCACCGAAGTAACCTTTGGCCAGTTTCAGTCTCTTCTTATGCTTCTGTTTTCTTGCAACAGCGTTCTTGACTTTACTCATTTTTCAACTCCGGTTGCTAGGGCAGCAGTTTCCTGAGCCTTTTTGTATCAGGCTTGGATGCTATGCTGCCTTTACGCAGTTTTCTTACTCGTTTTGCGTTCTTCTTCGTCTTGATATGATCAGCAAAGGGTCTGTTCATCTTGAATTTTCCTTTTGCTGTTTTTCGGAACCGCCTTGCGGCTCCTTTATGGGTTTTCATTTTCGGCATTGGTTCTCCCTGCTAATTTCTCTCTCTTAAAGGTGAGATGATCATGGTCATCTGACGCCCTTCCATACATGGTTTTCTTTCAATGTGACCGTACTCATCAAGATCATCAGCCAGTTTTTCAAGGAGGGCATAACCCTGATCTTTGTAGGATAGCTGGCGACCTCGAAATACGACAGTTGCTTTTACTTTATGTCTCAACTCAAGGAATTCACGCGCATGTACCATCTTAAAATGGTAATCATGTTCTTCAGTGTTCGGTCTGAATTTTACTTCCTTCAGACCCCCTGTATTCTGACTTTTCCTTGCTTTTCTTTCTTTTCTTTTCTGACTGTAACGGAACTTCCCATAATCCACTATACTGGCAACGGGCGGGTCTGCTCCGGGTGAGATCTCAACGAGGTCAAGTCCTGCTGCCGCAGCCATGTCAAGCGCCTCCTGGATACTCAGTATTCCGACGTGATCCCCATTCTGATCAAGTAATCTCACGCGGGGGCTTCGAATGTCCCCATTAACCCTGTTCTGTTCCCTTTTGCTGATGAACTGACCTCCTGTATTTTAGGGTAACTCCGGCCTTCTGCACCCGGCCATAACTATTTCAATTGCTTCATCCAGTTCCATTGAGCCTTGGTCGCCTTCACCGTGGATACGCAGAGAAACCCTGCCCGATGCAGCCTCTCGCTCACCGATAATGAGCATGAAAGGAACCTTACCGGTTTCAGCTTCCCTGATCCTGTATCCTACAGTCTCATTCTTGCCGTCCAGTGTGCAGCGGATATCCAAATCAGTGAGGATATTCTCGACCTCTTCAGCTCTTTCCAGCTGAGACTCCGTAATAGGTAAGATAACAACCTGATGGGGAGCAAGCCACCCCGGAAGGTTGCCTGCGTAGTGTTCGATAAGGTTACCTATGAAGCGTTCAATAGATCCGTAAAGCGCTCTGTGAACCATGAACACTCTATGTTCCTGCCCATCATTACCAACGTATGTGAGATCGAAACGCTGCGGAATGTTAAAATCAAACTGGATAGTAGGTCCCTGCCAGAATCTGCCAAGAGCATCCTTCATCTTGATATCGATCTTGGGGCCGTAAAACGCCGCCTCACCTTGAACGGTTCTGTAATCCTCACCCATTTCATCAAGGGCATTCTTCAGTGCGGGTTCAACCTTCTTCCATTCCTCCTGGTTACCCGCGTAATGATCAGGATCTGCAGGATCCATCAGTGAGAGCTCGATCCTGTATCCGAAGCTGAAAATCTTCAGAAAATAAAGTGCGAATCTTACGACCTTCTGTATCTCTTCAACGATCTGATCCTCTGTACAGAATATATGACCGTCATCAACCGTGAATCCTCTTACCCGCATCAGACCGTGAAGCACACCGCTCTTTTCGTACCTGTAGACCATACCGAGCTCGGCAAGACGCATCGGAAGGTCTCTGTATGATCTTTTACTATTCTTGTAAATTATAATGTGCCCGGGGCAGTTCATCGGTTTGAGGGCATACTCACCTTTATCTATATCAAGAAAGTACATATTGTCTTTGTAGTAGTAGTAATGCTCCGAGGTTTTCCATAGTTCAACAGGGGCAATACGCGGAGTACTTACAAGCTGATACCCCTCTTTGACATGTGCTTTCTTCCAGTGGTTCTCAAGCTCCTCGCGGACGATAGTTCCAGCTGGTAGCCAGTATACAAGTCCCGGGCCACCATCGCCTCCGATTTTGAAGAGTCCAAGCTGGGGACCAAGCTTCCTGTGATCCCTTTTCTTCGCCTCTTCAAGTAACGAGATGTGCTCTTTCAGGTTCTTCGATGAATCAAATACGGTTCCGTATATCCTTGTCAGCATCTCATTTTTCTCGTCGCCGCGCCAGTAGGCACCTGCTGTGCTAAGAAGCTCGAAATGCTTCATGCAACCTGTCGAGGGAACATGGGGACCTCTGCAGAGATCCATGAACTCTCCGTTGCTGTACACTGAGATACTCTCTCCGGCATCCCGCAGCTCTTCCAGGAGTTCCAGTTTGTATTTCTCGCCGCTTTCTTCGAACAGCGCAACCGCATCTTCAAAGCTCATATCCCTGCGGATGAAGGAGATATCCTCCTTGACCTGTCTTTTCATTTCAGCGGTAATTTCCTCAAACGCTGAAATACCCGGAAAATCAGGTATATCGAAATCGTAGTAATAGCCGTCTTCGATAGAGGGGCCTATACCGAGTCTGGTGCCGGGATAGAGTTTCTGAACAGCGCTTGCCAGCAGGTGAGAACAGCTGTGCCGAAGAGCTTTCTTACCCTCCTCATCCCGGAATGTAAGAATCTCGATCTTCCCGTCATCGTAGAGGGGTCGGGTTAGATCCATAAGCTCGCCATTGAACCTTATTATCAATGCGTTCCTGGCGAGTCCCGGAGAAATATCAGAAGCGATCTGCAGGCCGGTGGTGCCTGCCTCATACTCTTTTACACTGCTATCGGGAAATACTATACGCATAATCCAGGCGACCTCCTTCCGGTCAAAAAAACACAAAAAAAATGGTGGGCGATACTGGACTTGAACCAGTGACCTCTTGCATGTCAAGCAAGCACTCTAGCCACCTGAGCTAATCGCCCACCGCATCATCTATTGCGTGGCTCGAAGGATAAGTACAAACAGCGTAATCGTCAAGGTTCAAGCATAGTAATTAGGGACGGAGGTAATTAAGAAATCTAATTACCTCCGTCCCTATTTCCCGTCCCTATTAAATCAGGTCTGATTTTGCCGAGTTGATCCAGCCCCCATCGGACTGGATATCGGTGAGGAAGATGACTATATCAGCGTTCCACTGCCCATCCGTGAAACTCACCAGCTTGTCCGCTTCGCTCCGATTATTCGTATAGCACCAGACGTGAGGTGATGTCGCATCCCAGATATTTGTAGTTTCAAAAACTATAAGGTCTGCTTCAGACCGGATCTCCGTAAGATACACCTTAAAATCAGCCTCAGATGCGATATCCGTTTTACAAAGTACAGGCATGATTATCCTCCTTTTCATTCCCCTTTAGACAGAAGACGGAGCGCTGGAAATTCTTAACTCTCAGAACCGGATAACAGCATGGATTTCTGAATACTGCTCCCTCCATGAACAATCGTTGTTCCCGCTTCCCCGTCAAGGGCTTGCAGAAGATTGCCTGGCGAACTTATTACAACCCTCTCGCCGCCATGTTTGAGAAATCCGATGGATGCGCGGATCTTCGGCAGCATGGAACCTGCAGCGAATTCTCCCTGGTAGACGAACCTCTCCATCTCCTCAAGTGTAGCACTGCGGATAGACTTCTGATCAGGTTTACCGAAGTTAACGTATACTTCAGGTACTGAGGTGGATATTACGTAAGTATCTGCTTCGAGACGAGTGGCGAGAAGCGCGCTGACGTGATCTTTATCGATAACAGCCGCGACACCTCTTACCTTGTAGCCCTCACGGACTACCGGGATACCACCGCCGCCTGCGCAGATAACTATCTGACCGGCATTCACAAGTGTCCTGATAGACTCCAGCTCC
>QNDS01000244.1 GCA_003644925.1 Candidatus Fermentibacterota bacterium | reverse complement strand
CTTTCAACAGGAGCACCACGGGGAACCTCTATACGAACCCAAAAAGGGGAATAGGTAGTTATATCGGATATATCACTCATTGAGATTGAAGCTCCAGCCGTGATTCCTCTCCATTCATCAGATATAGGCTGCGTATCCCCTGCACTGAGTTTCCAGCTATATCCGTCTGTACCGTCAATTATGTTCCTTCCAGACAGAACAACTGGTTGTATAGTGATTTGAGCATAGGTATATAAAACATCATCGTTACGTAAGTATAGCCTTACTTCTCTAATGGTCCCTGATCTCCCATCAAACGCTTGACGAAAGGCATTAGATAGACCTCCGTCTTGGCTATATGAAGAACTGATTCCCTCGTCTGGATATATCTTTAGAGCCATACCTATCTCCTATATGTTTTTTCTTCGCGGTCGCGCGACTCGAACAGAAACACCGTTTGCCCCTCTTCTAACCGACGCTTCATTTTTAGGCCTAGGAGCATCCCTTTCCCAACCAGGCCAGGACCATAGTTTGATACTGTCGTTATTAAGATTGCTCCCTGGAAGAGAGTCCTTCTTCGTAACCAATGACTTATTGTTTTCTTCCAGCCCCTGTGTGCGACCAAGGGAGGGTCTGTTCTCTTCGCGTGGATCAACCTTCTTATCACTCTTAACTGTTACCCAACCAGGGACACCCTCCTCCGAAGTTTCGGTCTTCTCGCCTATTTTACCAGAAAATGCAAAATCAATACTAAATTTCGGCTTACCAAAATCAGTTGTTTCCAAAGTGAAGGCTACAAGAGCTAACATAACTGCATCCAGGTCATGGTCGCCAACACTCTCGTCTGCTGCCTTATATACGGGCAATCCAGAAACAGTAACATGGTCTACGATATATCCAATGAGCTGCTTAGTAAAGATCTCATCAGATTTGGGATACTTAAAAACCCCGTGCTCAAACTTGCGAACTGTATTTTCTACCAAAAACGGCTTAGCGGGCTTTTTAATGGGCTGCTTGGTTATGAGGTCATGGATCTCTATGCTACCACCGAAAGCATAGGGTTTGACTATGTCTCTAAGTCTAGAATCTGGATGTCCTGCCCCTTTCTTCCGAAGACTTTCCCATCCAAATTGTTTAAGCATCTCAACTTGGGTCCCTCCTCCTGCCGGTCCTCCACTATCTACATAGATAGACTCAGGTTGCCAGAACTGGTTCATCTGGGCTATCTTATGACAGGCCGCAGTCTGGTTCCAACCATCCCTGCTTACCTTCTGCTTATCCATAAAATAGAACAGCTGTTCAATAGGATTAAATCCTACACAAGCTATGCTAGTACCTATCTTTACGTCGTTCCAATCAACCCCAAGCATAAATCTCCAATTTGGATTTCTAACCAGCGCGCCATATTCAAAATCAAACTGAGCTGCTTCGATATACATATTCTGAAATACGCCCTCTTCCTGTTCACCGAACGAGGCCTCAACCTCATGTTTATAGCCTATTTCTGTAAGCTGCTCTCTAAAAGTAGCCTCAAGATCTGGTCCCCACAAAGGGTTTGCAAAAGAAGGATAATGGAACTCTTTATAGAGTTTAGACTGACACGCATTATAGAACTTATCGCGAGTACCCTTTGGAGTAGAACTCATCCATAGGGTCGCATCCGGAAAGTTGGTAATAATTGAAAGAGCACTGTCAAGGTCACCAGGATTCAGATAATCTGCCTCGTCTAAAACCAACATGTTCGCCTTCTGGCCACGAACACTATCTGCATTACCGCCAGACTTCGTTCCTGCGGTAAAACCAGTAACCATAGAATGGTTATTGAGAACCAGCTTACAAGGGGGAGACTTTGTGCGACTCATAACAGAGTTCTGAGTACCAGCATTCCCTCTGAGAAGCTCATCCATACGATTGAAAATTAGGTCAATCTGAGATTGATAGGGAGTAATAACGACAATGCGAAACCCTTCAGTCTCTTGAACACCGGGCTTAGTGAAAAGATGGAAAAGCATAGCAATTACAAGCAATTCTGTCTTTCCAATTTGGCGCCCCATACGCAGGACCTTGCGCCTTGAAGTGCATCTCAATACTTTTGCCTGATAGGGTCGATGATATCTAGACTTCCCTAGAATATCTTCACCAGGATGCTTTTTTACCCAATTATAGTATTCATTAGGGTTCTTCCGTTTCCAGACTTCTCCATCTGGATCTAGGCAATGCCAATCTAGAACTTCTCTAGCCCAGGCTACTGGGTCTAGCATTATTTCTGCTGTTTTTACTTGGTCTTCAGGAAGGATCTGATATAAGTCATCAGATATGTATTGAGTAGGTATTCCAGAACAGCTAATTTTGAATGGATTTTCTTCGGCACCAGAAAGACGATGTTTCTTCTTATAGGACTTTATACAGTTAAAGCAGTCTTGGCTACAGGAGTTGAGATCAAATGACACAAATTACCAGCCCTTTAGGGTGCTTTGTATTCTGTTTTTTCCCTGGCTTGCAAGGGTGCGCGCGCCACGAAAATCTAATCTGGCCCTATTAACAACACCTCGACCAAAGGCCCTTCCGTAGGATCCAATACCCCCTCTAAGACCCCCAAGTCCTGCCCTCTTAAATCCAGCCCCTAAATATCTTGCTCCCGCCGCGCCCATTAGAGCACCACCAATAACAGACGTATCACTAGAAACAGCTCCCCAGGCAGCTCCACCCATGGCCCCCAGAACTGTCCTATTTCCAAAGAACCTGGCTGCCCCAGCGCGTCCTATATTAGAAAACATTCCTGCGGGTATCATTTTTTCTCCTAGCGCGCGTGCTGGGATAACAAAAGAGCCTCATTACCCAAAGCTAAACGCGAATTCATGTGGGTCCTCTGTATCGCCGACAAACTCCTCTGTCTCATTGTAGTCATAGTCCCAAATCTATCAACTAGATCACCGCCCATTTCTAGGCTACGAACCCTCTTTCTATGCTTCCTGCTAGCCTGGCCTACTGCATAATATCCAGCTCCAGCGGCAACAGCTCCAGCAGCAGCTATCATTACAGGATTAGTCAATACAGAAGCACCAGCTTCAAAGGCGCCCCACATAGCCATTTCCATAGCTCCTTCTTTAGCCGCTCCAAGGACACCTCCTTCCTGGTACCCCTTATACATCGACATTCCTAAAAAGGCAGGCCCCAGCGCGCGCATAGCAAAGGCCATCTTTCCGGCTCCAGGCATTCCGGGCTTTATCTTCCTGCCCATGAATCCCATATTCTGACCTTTGTGATAGTCAAAGCCAAGAGTTCTGCCTACGCCCTGTCCAAACGCTCTACCAGGACCAGAAGCATTTAATGCCCTACCAACCCTAGAAGCCTGTCTCCTACCGTATCTATAATAGCCTTTCCAGCTTCGTTCGTGTGCCATCTAGTGACGACTACGGTGTAAACCTTGGGTTAATCCGTATGTGCTCTCCATTAGTCTTTGGTTACGTATAGATGCCCCAGATGTAATTCCACCCATAGGAGCAATTCCTGATTCATTCAATGCCCGTGCAGCTATTTGTTCCTCATTGAAGTTGGTCTTTAGGTTAGCTCCAGATAGAGATGGACTGTCATATGGGGATGTATCTGTAGCTAGATATGCTCCTGTTCCTATTGTTCCCATTGTTAGGTAGGGATGACGAACTGCGAATAGACCTACATTGAAAGCTCCCTTGGTAGCCATTTTAGCCATATCCCAGGCTGGACCTCTTGCTCCTTTAGCTGCTGGCCAGACCCCCTTGCGCGCCGCAAATTTTGTCGCACCCCATAGTCCCCCGGCCCTTGTCCCGCCAACCCATTTCCCTCCAATCTTTTTTCCCCCAACACGAGCCCCTAAAACTACCCTCTCAAGCATAGGAGCAATAATAGGAGTAAACGCTCTAGCTCCTACCCCTACTCCGAATACGGCAGCTGCACCTATCCCTAAACTAGTAGCAAATGGCATAGTACTATTTTAACACAATCTCCATATATTTAGAATACCCTTATCGACCCCTGGCCCTTAAAATTGTATCATCAAGATTGCCCGAGAAATTAGCGCTTTGAGATATGTGGCCCTTACCTGGTTTATTGGCATTGTTCCAAAAATCCTTCTGGGCTCTATTGTGTAGAGCCTGTTTCTTAGCAGCCCTGTCTGCCTTATCCGCCGCCAACATCCTTTGAGCATCATCTTCAAGCCCTTTGGGCCCACGAAATTCGGGGCTCCTAAAACCCATTTTCTCATATACTGACTCTCCAGACATACCCCGCATCTCTTCAGCGGAAAAGGCCTTTTTTGAACCCCCAAATACCTTAGCCTGTTTATGGGGCATTACGGGAGCTATGAGTTGTTGTAGCAGATCGTCACCTTCTGGTATGACCTGTTTGGTCGCCTTTATTTTTTCTGCCGCGCGCATTCGGGAAGATAAAAAACTATCCATACGTCCACTTCTAATTTGAGCTGGATTAAAAGTAGCGGTTTCTCTACCAAAAGTAGTTAATATTTCTTTTTCTGACATAGGGGCTACCATTTTTTCGAATGAGGTTGCAGATTTTGGGTTTTTAAAGGTCTTGCGCGCGAAGGTCAAGACTTTATTCCAAATAGACCTGGAACCAAAACCGTATGTTTTCCTATTTACTGAAGCTATACCAGAATGGCTAAGCCCATCTATTGAAACAGAACCAGTTCCACCACCAGGCCCAAGTTTATTCCATAGCTTATCTAATGGATCTGTAGACTGTTTCTTCGTAAGCCAGTCCCCAGACCGACCAACCTCTGTTCT
>QNDS01000243.1 GCA_003644925.1 Candidatus Fermentibacterota bacterium | reverse complement strand
CTTTGCGCGACAATGCCTGCAGTGGTCTCTCTTACCAGCCTCATAAGCTCTCCGGATACAGCTTCCCCTGCAGATGCAGTAAGAAGACTGATAATAAGAATAGTCCTGATAATCATATTCGAGGCCCCCTCCCCCTCGCAAGGATAACCGAGTTCGGGCCGAGAAGATCTCTCAGCCTTTCAATCATTTCACGGTCTGGAAAGACCCTGATCGACCTGGAACGTCCCTTAACTCTCCAACCCGACTTATGTCTTATATCCACGATGACATCTCCGCTGCCACCGCATGTCTTAATGTAATCAACAGCCTTCTGCAGCAGTGCAGTCCTCGGATTGCTGCCATCAACAATTATCGTTATTCCTGCCTTGAGCTGCAGTTTTATCCCGTCAAGCAAGTATACTCTTCTAGCGCTGAAACGGCTGTCACCCCTTCTCCTTGATACTTCTCCATCCATAAGCACCAGGCTGCCCGGTTCAAGAAGATCAGAGTATTTCAGCAGAGCATCGTTGAACACCACTACTTCACCAGTCCCGGTTCTGCCCTCAACAAGGATAAAAGCCATATCCCCGCGTTTAGTCGGTATGATCTTTTTCTGAAGGATAATTCCAGCGGTGGTTACGATATTTCTTTCGCTTTTGTTAGCTGTCTCGATCGGATCGGTCGAAAAGCTGTCTATTTCATCAGAATACATCTCAAGCGGATGCCCGGTCATGTAAAATCCCAGAAGGGATTTCTCGAGTGAGCAGCGATACTCAAGTGAGAATTTCTCCTTCTCTTCAATTACCGGTTCTTCCTTTTTAGAATCATCCTCGTCATTTCCGGCTCCCTGAAACAGGGACATCTGCCCTGCTTCTTTGTGTCTTCTTGCAGCAGCTCCATAGTTGGCAGCCTTATCGATAGAATCCAGGAGGGATGCTCTGTTAACACCGAAACAGTCCATCGCTCCCGCGCCAATGAGTGATTCTATCGTTTTTCTGTTAACATCTCCGTTTTCGAGCCTTGTACAGAAATCGAAGATACTCTTGTAATCACCACTCTCAAGCTTTTCTTCAATTATTGCTGAAGCCGGGCCATCACCGACATTCTTAATCGCAGATAATGCGTAGACGATCCTGGAGCTTTCGTCCACATCAAAGACCACAGAACTTGCGTTAACTGATGGCGGGTTTACTGTAACACCTATCCTGTTGCACTCATCTATTGTCCTGGTAATCCTATCTATCTTACCTATCTCGCTTGTGAGGCATGAGGCAAGGAATTCGGATGGATGGTGAACCTTAAGCCATGCCGTCCAGTAGGCAAGGGCAGCGTAACAGACGGCATGTGATTTATTGAACCCGTAACCTGCGAATTTCTCAATAAGATCAAAGAGTTTCTTTGCCGTTCTTTTGTTAACGCCTCTGTTAACTGCTCCTGTTGTGAATTTCTCCCTCATCTGAGCCATTACTTCGGGATTCTTTCTGGACATCGCCACTCTTAAAGTGTCGGCTTCCACCATAGACATGCCTGCCAGAACATTTGCTATCCTCATAACCTGTTCCTGATAGATGATCACACCGTATGTCGGGGAGAGAATATCCTCCAGGTCGGGGTGAAGATAGTTAATTCTGAAATCCTCATCTCCCGATTCAATGCCCTTTTTATTGTCTGCGTAAAGATCTATCATGTCCATGGATCCGGGACGAAAAATAGCCACGGCTGCTATTACATCATCGAAGCAGCTGACATTGATTTTTCTAAGAGCTTCACGCATACCGGAACTCTCAAGCTGAAATACACCCGCTGTTTCGCCTTTCCGGATGATCTCAAATGTCTCAGCGTTATCGAACATCAAATCTGTAACTTCCAGTCCCGGTTCTTTCCTTCGGATCAATTCCTGAGCCCTGTGAATTACGGTAACGTTGCGAAGTCCCAGAAGGTCCAGCTTGAGAAGACCGATCTTCTCCGCACTCTTCTTTTCGAACTGGGTTGTAATACCTTCTTTTGCAGAATAGAGGGGAACGTAATCCCTGAGATTACCCGGAGCAATTATTACACCTGCAGCATGCACACCGGAGTGCCTTGCAAGATTTTCCAGTATGTAACCGTAATCAAATAACTTTGCTGTTCTCTTCTCGTCTCTGACCCTCCTGGAAAGCTCCGGAACGCTTCTTACAACATCAGGGAGCGGTGCACCGGGATCCGGGGCCGATGCCACCAGCTTCGCCAGGACATCTCCCTCAGAGACACTAAGCCCCATGACCCTGGCAACATCACGAACAACCGATCTGTTTCTTATCCTGCTGAAGGTTATCAGCTGGCAGACATTCTCCCTGCCGTACATCTCAATTATGTGATCAATGATCTCACCCCTGCGTTCGCAGCATACGTCAAGATCGATATCAGGCATTTCCTTTCTTGCGGGATTGAGAAAACGTTCGAAACTGAGATCGTAATCCAGGGGGTTAATACCGGTAATATCAAGCGAATAGGAAACCAGACTTCCAGCTGCAGAACCCCTTCCAGGACCAACAGGTATGTCTCTGGACCTTGCCCACCTCATGAATTCCGACACGATAAGGAAGTACCCCGGAAAACCCATATCCCCGATGATTCCAAGTTCGTAATCGAGCCTTTCCAGTTCAGAGCTTCGGGGTTCTCTTTCAAGACGATTGACAAGACCCTCGAGGGATAGCTTCTTCAGGTATTCCTGCATATTCTGCTCCCCCTCTGGAAGGGGAAATTCCGGCATCAGGACATCTCCCTGAGAAAGTACAAAATCACATTTCTCAGCAAGGCTCACTGTGTTTGTTACCGCCTCAGGTATCCAGCTGAATAGCTTCTGCATCTCCAGGGGAGTTTTTACATAGAACTCTGAAGTTCCAAAACGCATCCGGCCGGGGTCGTCCAGATTTTTTCCCGTCTGAATACACAGGAGCACTTCATGCGCTTCGTGATCCGATTTCCTCAGGTAGTGCGCATCGTTGGTTGCTGCAACCTGTGTCTCTGTTTCTTTCGCTAGTTCTGCAAGCAGGGGCAGAACGATCTTCTCATCGTTCAGTCCATGGTCCATGAGCTCTATGAAGAAGTTTTCCCTGCCGACAAGATCCTGGTAGAAACGTACCGCTTCAACTGCCTTCTCCATGCGACCGGCAAGGAGATGTTGAGCTACTTCCCCCTGAAGGCAGGCTGAACCAATCAGCAGACCTTCACTGTACTTCGCCAGGAGATCTCTATCTATTCTGGGCTTGTAATAAAAGCCATCGATATATCCTGCGGATGAAAGTCTGGAAAGGTTGCGGTATCCAACGTCATTCCTTGCTATGAGTGTAAGATGATACCTTTTCCCGTCTCTGCTTCTGTCGGTCATGGATGGATAGGCAAGATAGGCTTCCATTCCCAGAACTGGATGGATATCTCTTTCAGTCATCCTGTCAAAAAACTGAACAGCACCGAAGAGGCTGCCATGATCGGTTAATGCAACGGAATGCATCCCATTCTCGGTGAGATACGAGGCAAGACGGTCAAATCTGATCGCGCCGTCCAGAAGGCTGTATTCAGAATGCAGGTGAAGATGAACAAAATCAACAGCAGTACTCATTCGGACTGATCCGTTTTCCCCGCCTCTGAATTTTTCTCCGAGTCTTCATACATCCGCTCAAACTCCCGCTGTTCCTCCCGGTCCACCCTGTCGATCAGATTCTCTCCATCTTTTCTGTATTTCAGCACAACATAGATCAGTGTCCAGGCGGAAGAACAGCTGGAGAGGAAATACGATATGATTATCAGGAAAATGGCAGTTCCTGAAATGCCTGCAAGAAGACCGGCCGGACCTGACCATGAGTGTATATCTCCCTGCTGTCCGAGTAATCCTGCAAAAAATGGAAGTGCCTCCGGTGCAAGCATCTGTGGTCCCGATGTTAATGCGGCTACGAGCCCTGTGTCTCCAGCACCGGCAGAAACCGAAAGAGATAGGAAACTGATCGCAACCGATGAGAGCAGCAGAAAAGCTGATACTCCCAGCACGATAACCAGAATCGACAGCAGCCAGTACAGGAACAACCTCCATGACTGCGAGGTAAGCGTTGAGAACACTTCGAAGATCGATTCAAATGAATCTCCCCCTGTGCAGGCTACAATAGCCGGCATGAGCTTCAGAGAAAGGATCAGCGCAAGCAGAGTCAATACTCCGAGCAGCATTGCACCCCAGAGAGGCAGTGAAAGCAGTGCTGCGGCAACTGGACCAGCTGCCGGGATCCTGGATATCAGACCCGTCAGGGCACCGGCGCCGTAAATGAGAAGGAGAGTAAGAACGAGCATCGAGGGAATTGAGATCAGAGGTACCGTATGCTCCTTAGCGAAAGAAGCAGCATCGGAAGCTGAGAAGAACTCATCTCCCCGGAGCTGCTGAAATGTCATCTTCGATACCATTAACGATCCGCGCATAAGCACGTAAATTATCAATACAACCCCGGCAGCAAGAAGAATAACCGGGACTGGATCGGCCCAGAAGAGGGATCCTGGCAGGGGAAGCAGGCGGCTCTGGCTCCATACCGATGCAAGATCGTAGCCGGCTGCAAAAAAGCCCAGGTAAACGAAAAAATCCCATATTACCCAGGAAAGAACAAGAGTTTTAAAGAAGATCCAGATCTTCCTTGCACTGAAACCGTACCTCGTGCACGCAGGAATATCTTTTACAGTGAAAGTAAGTTCTTCAGCCATATCAGCTCCCTCCCTGGACTTGTTATTCATCGATGAATAATACTATCAGCCGTTCTTTTTCGG
>QNDS01000242.1 GCA_003644925.1 Candidatus Fermentibacterota bacterium | reverse complement strand
CATCAGGTGGTCGTGGGTTCCAGTCTCAACGACGCTGCCTTTGTGCAGGACGATTATCTTGTCCACGTTGCACACAGTGGACAGACGGTGGGCAATGATAATGGTGGTTCTGTTTCTGCTCAGCCTGAACATGGCTTCCTGGATAAGGCTTTCAGATTCAGTGTCCAGTGAAGAAGTTGCCTCGTCGAAAATAAGCACAGTGGGGTTCTTGAGGAAAACACGGGCAATGGATACGCGCTGTTTCTGACCTCCTGAAAGCTTAACTCCACGTTCACCCACATACGTATCGAACGTCTCTGGAAGGGACATGATGAAGTCGTATATGTTGGCATACCTGGCTGCTTCTATCATATCCTCTTCGGTTGCCATGGGTTTGCCGTACATAATGTTCTCTCGGATAGTGCCGTCGAACAGGAAGACATTCTGCTGGACGAGTCCGATGTTTTCTCTGAGAAATTGTTGCTTCAGATCCATGATATCATGCCCATCAAAAGTGATACATCCTTTATTGGGTTCGTAGAACCGGGGGATAAGGGAGATAATGGTACTCTTACCCGCTCCTGATTCACCCACTATTGCAATGGATTCTCCCTCATTTACCGTCATGGATACATCCCTGATGATCCAGTCCGGGGAAGAGGAGTATTTGAACCAGAGATCATTCAACTCGATTTTACCCTTTATCGGATGGAAAGAACGGGCGTGGGGGCGGTCTTCTATGTCGGGCTCTATATCCATGATCTCTGTGAATCTCTCGAATGAAGCAGCACCCTGGTGAAACTGTTCAGTAAAGTTCATAAGTCGTTGAATAGGTTTCAGTATGATGTTAACATAGAGAATGAAGGCAACGATATCCGCAAGGGTTATCCGGTTTTCAAAGTATAGCCAGGCTCCCCCTGCAATAACTATTAGGTAATACATGTCTGAGAGGAATTGGAAGACGGAGTGAAACACTGCCATAATGGTATACATCTTCTCTTTAGCCATTTTGAAGTGTGTGTTGACGGTATCGAATTTCGTCATTTCCAAATCTTCATTGGTATAAGATTTTACTTCGCGTATTCCCTGAACCGAGTTCTCCACAGCGCTGTTGATATCAGCAATCTTCTTCCGGACGTTGCGAAAACCCTTTCTCATTTTGCCGCCGTACTTTACTCCCCAGAGAATCATTATAGGAAGAGGAATCAAAGAGATAAGGGCTAGAGTAGGGTTGAAACTGAACATGAAGTAAAAGGAACCCACAATCAGGAAGAAAGAAAGAATAAGATCTTCAGGTGCGTGATGGGCAACTTCTGCTATGGTGTTAAGATCATTGGATATGCGGGACATGATATGCCCGGTTTTCGTACTGTCGAAATAGTTGAATGACAGCTTCTGAATGTGACGGAAGATATCCTCCCGCATGTCATACTCCATCCTCACTCCGAGGATGTGCCCCCATTTCATGCGGATGAATTCAAAAACCATTTTTGCCAGGTAGATAAAAATCATCAATGCGAAATAGAAAACAACAGCTCTGGCGTTTCCATCGGGAATGTAGCTGTTCAGCAGAGTTCGCACCATTGAAGGAATGAGAATGGCCAGACTAGACGACAGAAGAGCAACTGCTATGTCAATAAAGAAAAGAACCTTGTGTGGCTTATAGAATGAAAGAAATCGTTTTAGCATGGATACTCCATATTCGAATTGGCTGAAGAGTGATAGGGAATATACCGTTTCCCATTTCTACACGCATACTGAGTTTACATTAGCACCACTCGTCTGCCAGCAGCGAGTATACAGCCTCATCCACCAGCCCATTCCCAGGCACGAACACATACTGACGGAGGGTCCCCTCGTGTTTAAAACCAAACTTGCCGGCAATGATTACACTGCCTGTGTTGTCCGGGTGACAGCGCAATTCTATACGATTCACCCCAAGGTCGGAAAAGGCGCAATCGATAAGCCTGGAAGTAAACTAAGTCATCAACCCTCTACGCTGGTAATCCTTATGCAGATCGGCCCCCAGCTCAACACCCCGGAGAAAACGCAGCAGACTACCAGTAACACTGATAATAGGAATTCCTACTGTTCACTCAGTACTTCGATAGATCAAACAGGCATTCGTCAGGAACCACAATCATGTATCCGTTGCAGTCGTCCACCGCTATGACACCCTCGTCAAAAACAGATGGATTCATCTCCAGGGACTCTGGTGTTTCGGTAATCCTGAAGATCTGTCCGTCAAGTGTAGCAACATAGAGGTCCGATTCGGTTATCTGGTGTCCGTCGTCCTTGGAGATGCAGTAAACCACTCCTTCGGGAACAGGGCACCAGAAGGGCTGCAGCCCCTCCTCGATTTCTGTCACCGATCCATCCGGTAGATGCATGGTGAAACCACCACTAACAAGGGGAACAACAAGGACGGGAGTTGTAGGAAGGTAGAATGGAGCCATGGAGCGCTTCTCCTCAACGAGTTCAGGTTCGAAGTTCGATACCTGTGCGCTCCAGACTCTGTCCTCCCGATCCACCCAGGCCACTCGTCCTCCGTCGGCACTCACTGCCAGCTGGGTAGTACTCACAGGCAGGTAGAGATCATTGAAGTCCCTGAACAGAGTTCCCTCCGAGGAGTACCAGAGACGGCCAACTCCATCCACCACTGGATTGCTTATGTCATCTATCCGGTACCCGTCAATATCCTGGAGGGTCTCGCGGTCGAAACGGAACAGGAATGGCCCTTGATTCTCAGCAAGTACCCACAGATCCCCCTGTAACGGATCTGCTGCGATTGCTCGGAACCAGTCGATCTGTAACTCCTCTGATGTAAGGTCCAGAACCGACTGCAGGTCACGATCCAGCACCAGGAGCCTGCTCCCCGCCTGACCTATTGCCACCACACCCTCGCCGAACGGGATTATCTCGCTGGCATAGAAGTCCTCTGTACCTTCCACAGGCCATGGAAATCCTATTAGAACCAGAAGGAATATCATAGGAGGACCCCTTTCATATCGGAACTAAGGAAACTTTACAAACTGGAACACCAAAATAGATAATAGGAAAGCGAACTAATCGGAAGTCCTGCTGGATGTGCAATCTCATGGGGAATGGCGTGCATCTTATATGAAAAAAGGGCGATCAGAGACCGCCCCTTTTTCCTCTCTGTTTTCACTGTCAGTCGACCAGGTCTCTTCTTTCTAAATAGCTCAGGTAACCGTTCCTGAGGTATCTCCAGTATCTGTTTAACCTTCTGGGAACCGAAGCCCTGTCCCAGTCAGTGGGCCTGTAGACTCCAGCGTCCGGCACCACGAGTGATCCTACATAGGAGCCCTCGCTGTAGACCTTGTCTATCTCGGCGGCTATTTCGTCCATATCGTCCTGGGAAGCGATACCGTTTGACGTGGCCTTGTAGAACTGGACCGTCACCCTGATTGGGAAATTCGGATCCCTCTCTATCTCAAGGCCATCGATCTCAGTGAAGGGACCCTCGAGCTCTCCGTGACCGATGACGGCTGCTTCAACATCCGATCCTCCAAAGCCGTAGCCTTCACCGGCTGTAGCACATTGATCAGCACAGACCTCGTATTCGTCGAACCACGTGTTCTGCGGATTCTGCTGCTTGAGGGGTATCTGGATAAGCAGAACCATGTTCAGGTTGCTCTCATCCGATATCTCTGAGGGATCCCCTCCGCTCTGTGCGTAATCCTGTCGGAAGTCTGAGATTCTCTGTCCGGTAAGGCTTGCCCTGTCTCCGTCCTCGTTGAAGAAAAGCCTCTGTCCCCAGCTCCACGAGCCAGGAACAGCGTCCCTGGTATTATCTATCACTGTAACGCTGGTACCCTCCCTGGTAACAAGTATGGTCAGCACCGCCGGATCTCCCTCGTACGACTGGTAGTTATAGAGAACCGGGTTGAATGTGGCGTTTCCATCGGAGGGTATCGGAAGAAAGACAGCCTGCGCACTCACCAGGACAACACTGTCCCTCTCCGCCAGAAGGCCGCTCTCGTCTCCTTCCCACGAATCCGGGTCATGAAGGTAATAGCGAATGTTATCCACGAAATCGGTCAGGGAGACCGGACCCAGATCTTCACCTATCTCGTTGCCCACCAGCATGTAGAAGTTGTCTGGATCCATGTCGGCAGAGAGATCATGGAAATTGGGAAAACGTATTACAGGCATGCACGTAAGGGTGGGATGCTCAGCACCGTTCTGGTAGCTGTGGACCTGAATGGTCATGTCGGATATGTTGGGTCCCCAGCAGGAACCCGAGTATCTTCCGGTATCCTCCCATGTTACGTTCACCACATCCAGACCGTGCTTAGATGCCATTGCCCTTATACTGTTGTCCCACACCATCTCAGCTACCCTGTTCACCACTTCCTGATAGTCCTCACCTGCGGATCTGCCGGGGCAGAAATATCCCGCGATGGAAACCGATATGATCATCAGGACAGTCATTGCATTCAGTAGCATTATCAACCTCCTTCTAGAAATGCTCTCGTTTGACTCTTTCAATGCTTGTACAAGTACTTCCAGTCATTATTCCATCTGAATGCCATCCCGGGTCGGGCAGCTGGTTCAACAATTTCTACAGGCATCTTTATCGTCCTTCACTCTCCATCCATTTGATTTAGCGGGTTGATCAAGTTCGAACTATATCCTGGTTAGATATGGAGAAATGCACATAAGAGGGTCAACTCCCTCTGAACCCGCTGGCCATAATCATCCCCCGTGGTGGCAAACCACTCCAGCTCCAGGAAAGCCCGAACGGAACGGCAGACGTCCCATGCACGATCCGGATTCCCATAAGCTT
>QNDS01000241.1 GCA_003644925.1 Candidatus Fermentibacterota bacterium | reverse complement strand
TCCTTTGTCAATCCACCACATCATTACCCCTGAACCCCTCTCATTCTCCGGGAAGACTTATCACTTAATCGATGAATCTCTTCTTATCTGAGTACCGTGAAGCGCGAACCGGCGGTCTGGCTTCCGGATTCAACGATCAGCATGTATACGCCGTTTGGCACGTTTGCGGGAACTGCCCAGTTCAACTGACATTCACCGGATTCGAGGTTATCCACTTCGAATTGATCAACCTTGCGCCCTGACAGGTCAAAGATGGTAACTTCCATTGACCCGGAGGGAATAGCTGCAGAGAAGTTCAGGATGTTCATAACCGGATTTGGAGAAACTCCCAGCACAGACAGGATGCCTGTGCTGACGTCTTCTGTTGTGATTTCTATTCCAGTAGGATTCAACAGATTCATGCACAGCATTATGTTCATGAATCTGCATTCAGCGCTGAACTCGACTATAGCTGTAGTATCGTTCTGACTGCCCCAGAAACCGTTGTCATCAACCTCAACGCCGTAAGCAAGGCAGGTCTGGTGTTCCGAATTTTCATAGGACCAGTCGCACGCGTCACCGTTGGAAGAGAATAACTGTCCTACTCTTCCGTACGTATATCCGTTCTGCGCGGTCATCGCTGAAGCCCAGCTCTCAAAAGTGCTCTGATGGGATGTGGCCTGATCTATATACCCCCATGGGTAGATAAGCATACCTCCATAGGAGTGGTAATGCATAGTTCCGATCGGATCTATGGTGTTAGTATAAGTGCGGATCACCTGTGTTTCCGGCTCTGAGAAAGCCTCGTGTCCCCTGTAGGTCTCATCGTAGGGATTGGGGCTGGATCCATAGTTATCATATCCCCACATGTATCCGAAATTCCTGTTCAGATCGATGCCGGAGGAGGCCACAGGAACGGTGAAGTTCATGTTCTTCCGCTGCATATTGCCGCCGGTCATGTTATCTACATATCCATCGGGATTGACGATAGGGATTATGTAGATCTCGGAGTTGTCCAGGATGTGAGCAGCCATTGTATCATTGTCGTATTCGGTGGCGAGCCATAGTCCAAAATCGGCTAAAACCGAGTTGGTCGCGGGTTCCCGTGCATGGATGAGAGAATTAAAGAAGATTGCCGGTTTAGACGAGGGCCCGGCTGAACTGGTAATACAGATGGAGTAGATATCTCTACCCTCGAAAGACTGTCCCACGGTTACAGGATACTGCACCAGATCGGGATATGCTGCTGCAAGGTCGGTCCAGAATGCCCAGGTCTCAGCCGGGTCGAGGTATTCACCTGCATCGTCGGTGTTGGGAGGCAGCAGCCTTACCCATGATTCGGGCAGAACGCGGATAGTTGCCGCCTTACTCTCCAGAGTGGATAGATATGATTCGTCAATAACTATATCAACGTAATTCCTGCTGTGATCGACCGATGCAATATCGTAACCATCTGCCATAAGAGACTCAATTGAGCAATCCTGGAGACCGGAAAGCCTGACCATTACTTCCGATGCCCCGGCATTGGATACCACCAGTACAGATAGAATCAGGAACAGGAATTGTATATAGTGCTTTTTCATATCATCTCTCCCTATTTAAAACAGGATAATGGGGGTTCAGTTATCGAAGGATATGCAGAAACAACCAGAAGCGCAAGTTCCTCATATCAGCAAAGAAAGTACGGTTACACGGATCGAATTCATTCATCCGGGACTTCATAAGGGTAACAGCGGATGTCCGCATACGCGAAACCGGTTTTTGCGCGTTCTTCCTGTTCTTCGATCCATGCATCGATTCCGATCTTCTTTATTCGTTTCCCGTCCGCAATGAGAGTGGGATAGCCCATTGCTATACCCTCTATTCTGCTGCACGGGTATTCTTCACACGAAATACAGATATCGATGTTCTTCTCACGTGCACACTTTCTAATAGAACAGAATGGCGCTCCGCAAGTTCCCTCGCGACAGCTGCCGGTTGATTCGGATTGGGCAAGCCCATTGAGGAACTTCCAGAAATCTTTGAAACCGGGAATTTCCTGCCCCCAGTGTTCGTACCCTTCTACTCGCATGGTATTCTGCAATGCCTGTGCATTCTTAGGAATACGACACTTCTGAGAACAGAGCCCGCAGTACAGTCCGCAGTAAGTTACAAGACGTAAATCAGCCATTTCCTCTCCTCCGCTTGCGAATACACTGAAACTATAATAAAGTATAATGCTTTGATATTACAATCATGCCGTTCATAAGAAAGGACATCAGCATCATCAATAAGAGAATAAGGTATTCAGCATTCTTGATGCATGTGCCCTTCCGATGCTCATGATGCAAGATGTCTCATTCGTCGATCCATTTTCACTGATTCAGGGGAGCGTGAATATTTTGAAGTTATTGCATTTGATATCAATAGTCCTGATGGTTACTGCCGTGCAGGCCTCCGAGACGGTTGTTCTTGCGGACTCCCTGTCAGATTACAACAGATCTTTTGAAGTTCTCGCGAATGGAACGGTATTGTATATTGATAACGATGGAGAACTCACACTTGTGAGTATTGATACTCCAATGAAGACTGTGTCATTCCTGAATGACTGGAATCCGGAAGAGCACGGATGGGCAAATCCGGGCATGATTATCTGTTTTGATTTAAGCCCGGATGGAGAGCATATCTGTTTCTGCCAGCAGGTATCCGTTCCGGATAACCTTCAGACCGGAGACCAGTACATACCAGGGCCCGTGCTGGTTGCTGTGTGCAGAGCCGATGGAACAGGGGCCAGACCTCTCGTGCTTTCTTTTGAAGTCGGTTCAGGACCACACTTCCGCTTTACGCAGGATTCCCGGCACATTTTCGGATCACCTCTTCTTGAATGTCCGGCAACTCCCGAAGACTTTGCCTCCTTCGTTACCAGGGATAACGATAATGATCTGATCGAAGGTTACATCGTAGATATTCAGGATGACACGAGAAGCGGTGGGAATGGAGGTACTCTTGGAGACGGATTCTACAAAAATCCCTGGTCCAACCTCATTGCTACGGGCAGTTACCCGACTGACATGATAGCCGATGCTGTAACCGGAGAGGTGTTTCTGCACGATACAACTTATTCAGGCAATGAAATAATCTCCAATTGGGTGCTTCCGGATGCGGGACTTGCAGAAGATGATCAGCAGCAGATCCTTCGATATTCCGATGGAACCGAGGTTGTTAATCCGGGTGAACCGGTGTCGGTATTCGGGAGGCTTGAAGACGGACGTTACGTTTTCAGCCGGGGCGGGACCAGCCATACCGTTCTATCGGGTCATATCGACTGGACCGATTTCAGCAGCGAAGATGCTGAAACTCTGAGCGGTCTTGAGGATTTCATAGATCTCTGGACAAGAGTCGCTGCGACCCCGGATGGTAAGACCCTTATATTCTCTTCGGGCAGCAATCGTGAGCTCTATCGATACGACCTTCCCTGAGCTTTCCCGGACAGGCTTACCTTTCATTATGCCGGTTAATCCAATTCAGAAGATCATTCAGCATTACTTCGCTATCCTGATCGTTATGAAGCTCATGATAGCCGCCCGGGTAACTTATGAATTCCTTATCGCGGGCTTGAATTCGATCGAAGAATTTCCTCGCACCTTCAGCGGAATTGAGTCGATCGGCTTCGCCGTGCATCATAAGGAGGGGAATATTGATATCCTCCCCATGCGTTTTCACCGATTCAAGCGCAGATAACACTTCCGTTCCCCATCGAGCGCTTATCTTACCATGAACAAGGGGATCATCTTTGTAAGATTGAACTACGGATGGTTTACGGGAGATCGCATCAATGTCCAAGCCAAGATCAATCGGGAATCCAGGATATATGCAGGATAGAATTCGAGCCAGTGCGACCTTGAGGGGTTTGGCTACACCCACCGGCTCTATCGGTGCTCCGGAGATAATCGCTCCTGCAATCTGTTCGTTTTCCCGGAGTATGAAGTCCAGAGCTATCAAAGCCCCCATGCTATGCCCCATCAGGAAGATGACAGAGCTTGATCGCTGTGCTCTGATAACATTCATGAAGTTCAAGAGGTCAATACGGTACTCCATCCACGAGTCTATGTGACCGCGCTGACCGGGGGAGTTTCCATGACCCCGGAGGTCATACCCGTATACAGCGATTTGATCAGAAACCAGATGGTTCACGATATTCATGTATCGACCGCTATGGTCGCCGATTCCGTGAACTATCACAACCACAGCGCGAGGGGAAACCTCCGGCAGCCATCGCTGAGCGTAAAGAGAACAGCCATTCATTCCTTCAAACTGGAACTCACTGTGCTGCATGCATCTCCCGATTGTTAGGCTGAATAACGCAGTTCATTTTGCCTACAGGTTAATTATTGATTCACTCACTCGCTCGTTTTCTAACCTTTCCGCTCCTATAGTTGTCGACTCCCCGTGACCGGGGTAAACTATAGTATCATCAGACAGCTCCCTGTACAGCCGCCTGACTGAGGCGATCTGGTCCGCACGAGAACTGTTCTGAACATCAACACGGCCTACTGATCTGTTGAACAGAACGTCACCTGAGAAGAGAAGACCATCCACTGAGTAGCACAATCCTCCACGGGAGTGACCTGGAGAGTGCAGTACTCTGATCATCCACTTACCAAGCTCAAGAATCTGCCCTTCCTGCAGGAATAGATCAGGTTCACCGAAGGTCTTCACGTCAAAATTAACTACTTTACTCAGCTCAGGGTCCATCAGCATCTCACTGATGAATTCCTCTCCGAAGTTTTCAAGAGCCCACTCTCTCTGAACCTGCATATCTTCAAATCCGAGCGCGTGCAT
>QNDS01000240.1 GCA_003644925.1 Candidatus Fermentibacterota bacterium | reverse complement strand
GGCTTTTGCCTTCTGATCGTAGTAGAACCCAACCCGCAGGTCGTACCACGCCAGTACCAAACTGAATACGAGTCCGAAGATTTCTACCGCCATGCTTTTCACGCTTCCTTGCTGTGTGTTTGCTATCCTTGAAGTTTAGAACTGTCGTTTCTAGTCCTCGTCTTCCGATCTCTTCACAAACCCGTGCTCTGTGCCTTCATTCAAACACTGCGGGCATACCGAGCCTAATTGACCGATAGACCATGACATGTCTGTACCACAACTTGGGCAGCGCAAGCCCAGCTTAATGTAGCCCATCTCCATTGCAGTACGTTGGAAGATACATGCAAGTTGCTTGTCCATCTTGAACCGCTCTTCACTGATCTCAAGACTCTTGACAAAATCACCGCCGTCTTGCATACGCTCGGACGCTGCCTTCCAATCGAAAAACATTTCCACGATGTCCAGCAGCGACATACCCGAAAGCCCGTGCATATTATTTTCAGGGTGGTGTGTGTTCGCTTCGTAATGTTTCTGGACTCCCGGCTTCATCTGCCTCAAATACTCCTTGTACTTCGGGTCGTCGTATTTCATACCGGACAGCTTCGGGCCAAACTCCGCGAAGTAGCCAAGTTCAGGTTCGTGCATCTTCGACTCGTCGTGTACACTTGCCCGGTCAAGCATCCGCGCACAGAACTCCGTGATCTTTTCGCTTACCTTCACCCGGTGAGCCACCGTTGCACGGACAGACGCCAGCAGGTCTCCTGCCGAAACCTTTGACGCCTGCATCTGTCTCGCAGTCATCACAGTAACATCGAATTTCTCAGCCACATCTTTCATGAATTTTATGGCATCGTGTTGCTGCTGCCCGGTCACACCCTCGCCGAATATAGTCTCAATCAGCCTGCCCTGTATGTTCCCTGCGACCTCTTCCACATAAACACCCGCAACATCCGCTAAGTCCGACATCGCAGAATAAATGTGGATGCGCTCATGCGTAGAAATACCTTCGCCTATTACGTACTGAATTAACTTATTTTCCGTCATTCCATCCTCTTTCTGATTAATGCGACTTGGCAGGCTTCAACCAGTTCAGCCCGGGTTTCTTTGCTCGTATCGCTCGTTTCCGTGCCACTGTCCAACCCTTACTTCCAACGCATCCAATACTTCTCTCGAATTACACCAGCGACAATGAAGCATAGCAACCCCACAACCGCCGCGCCGACAATCTGCAATGTCTTCTCCGGTTCAAACAGGACAGGTGCTTCTCCTATCATACTATCCCCGTAGATACGATAATACCGCACCGTCCGCGTTATGAACGCTAACAACCCAACGACCCAAAAAACGCCGCCCGTCCACATTAAAATCTGCATCACAATTTTCATGTCCAGCCCCTAACAACTTGTTACCCTAAGTTCGTTGTATTCTTTTCCACAAACGCGATTTTATTCCCTCGCGACTTGATAATTACCTTTCCAGCATCCACCTTCGCGTTGAGCGCGTTGCGGAGTGCCTTCTTTGTAAATTCTTCGTACTCGTCATCCGTGCCAGCAATGCGGATCGCTGTAAACCCCGTCGCTTTGCAGTGTACATAAACACGGCTGAACGATGTAAAATACTCTATCCCCCGCATCGACATCCCGAACACATAAATGTAGTTCATGTTGCCCTCGCTATCTGTTGGCGTAAGCCTCGTCCCAATTCTCGAACGGTAAATAGTCACGGTCTGGATCGAACAGTTCGTCCACCGCTGGCCATTCGTCCAGCACAATTACTTCGTGTCCCTCTTCCTCGTACGCATCAGCACGCTCGACTGCGTGTTCAACCAACCGTGGATGGCAAGTCGGGGCGATGTCCACGACCCATACGTCTTCCGTATCCTTGCGCATACCGCGACCGATACGTTGAACCACGTTCACCTGTGACTTGACGCCCTCTGCCAGCACAATTGCCTCAATGTTTGGCACGTCTTCACCCTCGTCAAAAATCGTAGTTGCTAGTATCACGTTGATTGCCCGTTCACCAAACTCGTGCTTGGCTCTCTCGCGGATGTCGGTTGAGTCATCTCCCCACAATGCCTCGAATGTGATCCCGCTGTCTTCAAGCATAGTCTTCAACGTTTGAAAATGTAACTTGCGGCGGCACAGTATGATTGTTTGCTTCTTGCGCTCGACCAGCCATTCCACCGCTCGGATAACAGCCGTGTTGTGGTAGCTGTTCTCGACCACCCCAAGCGCGTATGCTTCGCTGTACGGTTTGTATTTTGGTTTGCTTACCCTGTCACCGTTTGGAAGTATGATTTCGTTGATGTTCATCGGCAGCTTCGGGCCGCTGGCGTTATGGCTGACAATGAATGCGATTTTCGGTCTTGCTGCCAACCCTTGCTCGATCAGGTCTTGTGCCTCTGCGTTAAATATCAACGCTCCTGTTGCTCCAACCAACCGCAGGTCACTCGACTCGTCGTCCTTGAGCGGCGTACCTGACAGTCCGAACCGCCTCTGCGTGTTGCCCATGTTCATTGCGATATCGTACCACGATGTGCTTCCAGTGTGGTGAGCCTCGTCGAGAAACAAAATCTCGAAGTGCTGTATGACGTCAGCTAACAACTTGTTACCCTCTCGCCATTGATTCTTAATCTTCCTCGACTTGTAGTTCATCAAGCACTGTGCCGTTCCAACTGTGATCGGGCCGACAGTCTTTTTACCGTCGCCAAGCTGTCCAATCTCGAAGTCGCCCTGTGTATACTTGACGAACCGCTTCACTGTTTGTTTCAGCAACCCTGCCTTCGGTACGATGACCAGCGACCGCCATTTCTGCTCTTCGAGGTAATACCGCGCCACTGCATAGATATCTTCGGTCTTCCCACTCCCTGTCGGACTCTTAACAATCCCCCGGGCGTTTGTAAGCATCGCCATGATTGCGCCCATCTGTGGCTCCCACAGCGTAATCCCGGGAAGGTACGTTTCATCGAACCGCGACAGGTCAAGCGGCTTCGTGTCTTTCTTTTCCGTGATATCAACTTCGTACCCGTCCCCAACGAGTGAGTCAGCCACGCGCTTCGTAAGCCCCGCCGGGAAGGTGTTGCCCTCATACAGCGCAATGTATCCGTCCCACCACCCCTGCTGGAATGCTGGCTTAAAGAATCGCTTTGGATCGAGGACACGTAGGGGCTTCCGCAACAGGCTTTCCCCGCCGCCACGCAGTTTGGCATATGCCCCGTCAATGATGATCCTCAATGGTCTCTTGCTCATACGGGCTGTTCCGTTCTCTTTTCAACACACACTGCATCAACGGGTGGATAGACGCTCAGGTAGTCGTGCTTCGGCATATGCTCACCTTCAAGGAAATAAACGGCGCAGCATAACGGCGAAAGCGCATCGTAGAAATCCTTCCGGTTATTGCTCCCTCGTTGTGTTAACCACGTTGGAGAACCTTCGGCGAACAGGAAGTCCTGAACGTGCCACGGGCCGCCCGGACGATGCTCTGGTGTTCCAACGATCCAATAGTAAATTCTGTACTTCACCTTTATCTCCTTCCTCGTGAACTAACCTCGCCATCCCCGCTGTCCCATAGAGCCGTCTGCGCCCCGTTCAGAACCGTTCAGAACCTTCTTGAACCTTCAGAACCTTCTTGAACCTTATTAAACTCTTATGGTGGCGGGGTCAGTTTGAAATCTCCTGCGTTTTAACATTTTTTCTCGGACGACTCGGAGCACTAATACTAACATGGATTACTAAACTGTCAACCCACTATTTTTACCGTTTATCGGCAAATAATTGATAATGCAACCCCCAACAGTTTCGTACGGTTTTATTCATTATTGGTGCTTTAAGGTGACAAGTTGTTAGGTGCGCTTCATCAACCACCGCCGCCAAGGTAACAAGTTGTTAGATGCGCGTCTCTAATTAGGGAATATTCCTTCCAGTCCGTCCCGGTCGCGTCCCCCAAACGTGAACCCTGCCTGCGGGGAAATCTGCCGCTCCCGGGGCAGTCTATACGCTGACGTCCACGCACAAGCCGCCCTGTGCTCTCTGTGACGCGCTAGGCGGTCTAGGTGGAGTGCATATCGGGCAAGCCTCAAAACCTCTCAGATTGCTCGTACGGGCTTTTGCACGTGTGCTCCCTTTAAGCCGAAAAACCGCGCCATTTGGTTATCCAGCAGGTCTTCATCCACATCCGTCTTGAAAGTATCTGCGGATGTATTCCACTCGCGCCTGTTCATCGACGCAATTCGTGTACCCAATCATCGTATCGAGTCGTCTAAAGGCACGACGTCCTTTGGATAATAGTTCGCCCATTGGCAACGCCTCGTAAAGATCAGCGTTGTATTGCAGGATGCGAGTTGTTTTACCTGTGAATGGTCGATCCATTCCGAGATGACCCTGCTTTTTCAATCCTCGCAGTGATGCTTTAACCGCAAGCTCATTCGCTCCCAGAAGTTTAGCGGCAAACGCCGTGTCAATAACCAATTCAGCCTCGCCAATTCCGGTCATATTGTCAGCCGTCGCACATCTTTCGATAAGGTGATCGACCAGCCCATTCTTTAAGCCCCTGAACGTCCCTCTGATCGTTCTCAAGTGACGAACGTCGCACGTGATTGAAATACCCGATGCATAACTGGCTCTTGCGATAAGTGGGGCATGTCCCTCTGTTCGTGCCGCCATCGCGGACAACGCCGAAGACACATGACCGTCCGCCAGTTTATCACCATACATCTTTTTGATGTCCTCTGCGATTGATCTCGCCGATTTCTTGAGGACGTCCCGCGTGTTCGGCAACATTTCATGAAGATACTTCCAGACACTTGCATACACCGAGTACACTGGATTGGATGTCCCAGTAAAAAACTTCTGTAAT
>QNDS01000239.1 GCA_003644925.1 Candidatus Fermentibacterota bacterium | reverse complement strand
ATAATGCCCTCCTATTTCATTTCCCTAGCAATGATATTCTAAATCCTCTATTTGCTTGTATTTCAATCCTTAATAAGTATACATCTTCGCTTGAAGATGAGTCAAGGATAGTAATCAGACCTTGGACAACCTCATCCGTAATTGTCTTTCGGTAACCAGTTGTTTGCTCCAGTTATCCCCCATCCCTTCTATCTCTGAAATCAGCATTTCAGGTAATCCAAGTAGATTGAGCATCTGAGTGACTCTTGCTCTGGATAAACCAAGTTTTCTGGCAAGATCAGCTTGACTCAATTCTTCCATCTCCATCATCAGGGACATTTCACGAGCGAGTATGATTGGATTGCGGAAAGTCTTCTTCGGATGACGTTTTATTTGATTAGATCTAGTTGTATCATACCATAGGATGGTTCGCTGGGAGACACTGTCGAGGCGCCATTAATTCTTACCATCTAAGCTTTATAGGTATCTCAATCATTAGCAGAGCTTGAAATTCAATAGTGCATAAAGATGATTTCATAGATTTCGCCTGAGTGTCACTCTCCGAAATGTCCTAATTTCAGGTTTCACATCACGACCGCTGCATCCTGTAACGGACACCTCGATCCTCCAGATATTTCTCGACGCTTTCCCAGCAACCATCGACAAGACCTACGAACTCAGGTGGACTGATACCTATTTGTGAATAACCGCCGTCAAGAACCAGTCGGGTGACCGCTGTACAGGTGTACCCGGTTGTTCTGGTCATAGAGAGGGTTCTTGTGACGGGATCGAACTCGTCGTACATGTCGTAGGTATAACAAGCCGGTTTTCCGTCCTCCACACCTGAGATCACAAGTTTCATGACAGTTATGTCGGCCTCCCCGGGTTCATATCTCCAGAGCTGTGAGAGGAGCGAAGCGGTCATATCTATAGGCCGTACCGAAGCGCCTTCCACCTGGATGGGGGTCATGTTGAAAAGTCCGATCTCCTTGAAGATACGCATCAGGCTTACATGTCTGGGATAACGCAGCGTCTTCTCGAACATGTTCGGGATGTCAGTGGTACGGATCAGAGTTCTGAGTCCGTCGGAGTTCAGGCACGCCAGCGTACCAACCTTATGCAGATCGATCGTCATAGTTTCGGAGAGCATTGGTCTAATGACAACCTCTCCATCTTCGACCATGCAACCGTCTTCGGTGTACTCCTTCAAGACCTCGAGGACAGGAAAAGGTGACTTGTACCCTAAGGGCGCGTTCCTCGACTTTGGAACGCCTCCAACGTAGCACTCGTAACGAGTAACCTTCATTTTCCGCATGTGATCGCCGAGAATAATGTTGGACATACCCGGGACAACGCCGCAATCCACAACCGCGGTGACTCCATTTACCTTCGCAAGGTCATCCAGGCCGAAGGGATCCTCAGGGAAGTACGAAATATCCACGATGTTCCTGCCTGCCCGAATTACACTTTCGAGCAATTTGTATCCCATGGAACCGGGAACCGAACCTATGACAATGTCCGCCTCTTTAACGGCACGCGTGACTCCTTCCTCTGTAGAGAGATCCTCTACCCTTATCAGGATGGGATGTTCACGGGTCAGGTTCTCGAGTACCTCACGGTTGATGTCCACCGCGGTGACTTCAAACTCGGGATCCTTGCAAAGATCGATGGCCATGTGCATTCCAACCGCACCACAACCCAAGACTACTATTCTTTTCATATCTTTCCTTGATCTATTCTTAACGTTAAAGGTCACTTGCGCCGAAGGTATCCGGTGCACCGCTTTGATACTCATTGAGGCCACCCTCTTCGGCAAACAGTTTTGTATGCTGAAGGTGGCCCAAAGTCCGATTTCTGACACACTTCAAGGCTTTCCTCTCAATCTTCTCTCCGTCACCACCCTCCTCTCCCTGGATATTCGAAGCTTCCTGGAGAGTTCAGCCTGGGTTAGCCTCTCCCTTCTCATTTCCTCCTTGAGTTCCATAGCATATATGATAGGATTACGGTATGTCTTTTGGGGCTTTGAGATAAGACTACATGCAGGCAATGCAAATTCCAGTTTCAATATCGGGTCACCAAAGGTTAGAGTAGATCGTGAATCGAGGCGCCATTTCTCTACCTGCGTGAACGGCTCTACATCATAAACAGGGTCACCTATCCGAATCAGGCCTATAGTGCAAGCACACACAGTATATTATTCTCGAAGTCTCTAAGCCATACACTCTACTTGATGAATCGATAATTCAAGACACCTATAAATGGGAATGCAGATCTACTACATTTTCTCACGGATATTATAATATCAATGAGTTGAAAATCTAATCCATCTGAAGAAAGGACTATTTTGAATCATTTTTACTCTATAGTTAAACCTCTTTCTGTTTCAGGCATCCTGCTAATGCTTCTTTTACTGTGCTCAACCGGATGCAAATCTGATGATCAGCCAAATGAAGAAAGAATTACGGAAGAAGTACACCTGGAAGAATCACCAGTAGAGGAAACATCAGATGGTCTGCAGGCAGTGATGACGGCCGAGGTTGACGATGATCTTGCGGAAATGGGTTTGAATCCTGATTTACGCCCTCCTCTGCACTATCAGTTCAGCGGTGTTGAGTCTCTCAGCGAGGATGGCTATCCTGTCACTGATCCCTACGCCGGGATGCATGAAATGTCATGGGATTTCGGAGACGGTATTACTGATAGATTTTCTCCGAGCAAGTCTGCGCAGCATATCTACCGTGAAGAAGGAACATTCACAGCAAGCCTGTTCCTGCGTAGTGGCGGTGGAGAAATTGACACTTCGCAGATGACGATCAGTATCGGCCCCGCATGGCTGGAGATAATGGATATCTCCACAGAGAACCGCGCGGACGGACGTGTGGATGTAGAGGTTCTGGTGCGTAATCAGAGCAACCAGGATCTAAGAGTTATAATTGTGGAACTTCACGTTGACGGATCGCTCGTACCTTCAAACCTCAGTACCACATTCGGACCTGGCGTGGTACCGGAATATCTCGGGCCGGACGCGACATATACGTTGAGAAGTACAGTCGGAGCATGGACAGGTGAACTGGAAGCAAGATCTTCCTTCTGTACACCAATGCAATAGGTTAATTGTATCACATATTCAAAATCAGGCCATCATAGATTCGAGTAGATCGGGAATCGAGAAGCCACGGATTTCGCGAATCCCGGCGCACGCTTCTCCAGGGCTACTCTCGTTCTAGAATGAACAAATCGAGCACCGCAAAGTTCCACCGTTCCCAGTCCGTGTTGTAGGTGTAGTGGTACACCCCCTGGGCGTCGCGCGTCCACATGGTGCCGTCCTGGGTCCCGATAAACTCCACAGTCACCCTGTCGTCTTCCACAGTGATCAACTGGTACCCCATGGCGTTGTCGATGTACGTCTCCGGGATCACGTTCTCGTCCTCGTACAGTCCATTCCACTTGGAAATATCGGAGCGCGCGCCGGTCATGAAGGGCGCGCCACTCGGCGTGAGCACCTGTTGGATCCAGCCCGTGATCGTGGATCCGTCCTCGGCATACACCGGTACCCGGGCCCGGGCATAGAAGTGGTCGTGCCCGCAGAGGTACACGCCGCACCGGTCCTGGATCGAGCGGACGAAGGCGTCACGGGCAACCGGATTCTCTTCAAGGCAGTCTCGTTGGTAAGCGGAGAAAAGGGGCGTGTGCCCGAAGACGAAGACCCGGTCTGCATCCGGATTCTCGGAGAGAGTCCGGTCTATCCACTCCTGGTTCACCCGGATCCCGGACATCATCATCGAATCGGAATAGAGGTACATCTCGAGACCCATAAAGAGATCTCCCTCATGCAGGAAGGAGTACGTGAATCCGACCTCATGCTCCGGTCCATTTGCCGGGACCGCGTGGCCCATGTAGCGGAGCCAAGCCTCCTCGACCTCTTCCTTCGTCATGGTGAAGTAGTAGCCCTCATGGTTACCTCGCGTCGGGTATAGCGCAATCTCGGCGTCCGAACCAGGCAGACCTACGCCCTCGGCCTCGATCGCGTCGATGAAGGATTGGTACATCGAGTCAATGGGTGGCGTGTGCGGGAGAAAGAACGAATCAGGGACGTCCCCGCAGAATAAGTCCCCGGGTGCGAGCACGAACTCGGCACCACGCGCCCGGAGGTCGTGGCAGATGGCACGGACCGCGGACACATTCACGCCTGTTCCGTCCATGTCGGACCGGGTGTCGCAGAGCACAGCAAAGGTGTACGAGCCCTCTTCCGCCGTGGCCAATGGAACGGCGATAGCCGCGATGAAGACCGCGAGAACCAGGCCGAATGTGAAGTGGTTCATTGAGAAGCTTCCTTTCCGAAGAAATGAATCTTGATCTCGGTGTCCCCGGCCAGTTCCCCGAGGAGTTCGCCGGTCAGTTATTGGGTCTTCTCCGTACCAGAACCAATACTGCGTCCCGGCGTTCGGTGGAGTTAAAGCACTATAATATGGTTCTTCAGCACGTCGTTCTCAAGGCTGACCTCCTGTCCAATCAAGGTAGGATATCAACATAACAACTGTACCTCAAAAGGGGGAGCTTTCGGACCAGCTCCATGGCATAGATCAGGGGATTGCGGAAAGTCTTCTTAATCATTGAATCACTGGGATTTACTGGTAGTGTATGTTCCAGTTTAATGATCGGTTCACCCTGGGTTCGTGCCGGTAGATAAACGAGGCGCCATTGGGGCCGGGTGATACTTCTATCTCAATAGACACAAACCTGTGGTTTCAGAAACCCCACCGGATTGAACTCTACATAAGTATAGTCCTGTTGAAACTACCTCACCATTCGCTCCTCTTCCATCCCAGTCGATGGAGTGATGACCAGTTCTAAGCTCTGAGTTCTCAAGTGTTCTGACAATTCTGCCAGATAGATCGTACACTGT
>QNDS01000238.1 GCA_003644925.1 Candidatus Fermentibacterota bacterium | reverse complement strand
TCACAATAGCCGAACTCATCGGCGGGTCCCAATCAACCGGCAACTGCTAGTGCGGGTATTCCTCGAACGAATGGTCCCGCATGGAGGTGTCGTTGTCCCAAGCGCCCCCCGAGGTGATCGGCATCTCCATCTCATGCGCCAACTCAAGCCCCATCCCTGCTAAGAGAATGAACCTTCTCGGGTGGTCCCAATCAATTACCCCTCGGTGTTGGTCCCACGGCGCAATGTCGAGTGCCAGCGAGAGGAAGTAGTTGTGTCTCGAATCCGGGTAGTGAACCTTGCTCTTGCCGTTCCGGTAGGCCTCCTCTTGGTCAGCTTCCCCCCGGTGGCCGCAAACCACCGTGAAATCAAATCGAAGAACCAGCCTCTCAGCCCACCGACGAAGATCCGGGTGCGCTGTCTCCAGCCGCCGCTTCGATGCTGCACCAAATATCGCCATGTCATCCACCCCCATGAATAACAAAGTAGGATCGGATAGCTTCGAGGATCAGCGGGACGAGGACGGCAGACACCACCTTCACGATGGTTTTCAAGTTGCCCACCTCGTTCTTCAAATCACTGATCTCTCTCGCGTGTTCTTTACAGGCCGTTTCAGCGTCCTCTAGCCCCTTGAGGACTAGCTGCGCGTGTTCTACCCACTGGGTTTCACTCGTCTGCATTGCCAGGATACCCTTCGTCCCGAGGGACGGTTATCCCAATGAGCCGAACATCGCCATACCCGACCAATGCCACAATGCGGTGTAGTTGACCTTGGCTGAAACACACCACATCCTGCGGACCCGCCTCAATAACCTTCCCGCCCTTGTACTCCACCTTCGCCCTGCCCTGGTAGATCATCAGGCATTCGACAATGTGATCTGCATGGGCGTGTTCAGGGAAGGCGTGGCCCTCTGGAATCCCCGAATCGACAACACCAACGTTCTTCCGCGAGAGGAGACTGCGTACAACGCAATCGCCACCACCCTCTGTTTTGAACACCTTCGTCATCGGATCACGCGCTAACTCTCCGGTGACCTCGCGGAGACGGAGAACGACGCTTGGGTTGAGCTTCGGTTCAACGGTTTCGCGCTTGGCAAACATCTTCTTGTCCTCCCGCTCCTTCACTCAGAACCCTCCATCTCTTTCTCTATTTCATAGAATCTCTTCTGGAAGTCCTTCCAGCTACGCCCACGAGAAAACGTAGCATCCTCCAGTGACTCGTAGAGATCAGCCCAATCGGTGTCTGGATCTTTGATGAGTGCTTGCCTGATGGCATCGGAGCGGTCTTTCGGCTCACCAGCTCGCCCGCCCTCTACCTCGGAGCGTGTCTCCGCTATATCAGCCCGCTTTCTCTTCGCCTTGAAGTGTTCCCTTACCTCCTCGGTGACGGGCTGCTCAGACGCAGTGATCGCTTCTCTTGCAATCTCTACCCTGAGTGCCTGTATCTGCTGCCGCTTGACAGACTCCGGGGTAAACCGGCGCACGTAGCTCAACGCGGAGAGGGCATCGGTGGCGTCATCGAGCATCAGCCGCCTTTGACGATCCTCCTCTGTCTCCGGGTTCTTCTTCGAGTTGCCCTTGATGACGGCTTCCTCATGGAGATCGTAGACTTTATCCACCGAGCGGGAGCGAGTACCCATCTTCCCCTCACGCCGGAAGGCCCGCCCGATGATCGGGAGATCGGAGACAGTCGGCTCGCGCTTCATCTCCTTCGTGCCAAGCCCAAGCACTTGCAGGAGATCGAGCGGGACCGTGCCGCCGATGCCCCGAATGGCATGGTCGATCCGGCGTGGGGAGACATTGAACCAGTCACCGAGCTTGATCGACACCTTACTTGTGTACTCGTTAAACTGCTCCTCTGCCGGTCGCCGTAGCTCGCCCATCGGGACGATTGGGGTTTCCCAGAATAGATCCTCGTTCTTCGCCTGCGCGATCGCTTCCTCCATCAGCACCGGGAGGAACCCAGGCGTCAGCACGTCGATGAACGTATCGGCCCACGCCTTCGCAGCTTCCGGGTCTTTCCTGTACCACGTATCCAGTGCCATTTCTGGCAGGGCAGCGAACAGCATCCCGATCTCAAACGCCCGTGGGAGTCGGATGATCGTCGGCTCCGGCCAGTCAGTCTCGAACTGCCAGTGAAGGAATCGCTCCCGCCACGGGGTTTCGGTGTACCAATCCTCATCCTTGTTCATCATCCACAGCGCGACGGTCAGTACGGCCATCTGCAATGCACGGCCCATGAACCTCGCCGGGTCGCGCCGGTACGCCCTGCCGGTGGCGCGAGGACCCTGGATCTGCGCGTTGAAGAACGGAACCATCCGGCCCATAACGCGGCTGATCTTACCCTCAGAAGTGAAGTCGGTAGTGACTTGCTTCGCCGCCAGCATTAGGAAATAGGAATCCTTCTCAGAGAGAGGCTGATTGATGTCGATGCCATGTTCCTTGGCGAGTATCCTCAACTCTGCAATTCGCGGCGCAAGCTCAGGGAACTGGATGAAGTCGCGGAAGTAGTCGAACCAGTTGCGCGGGTCCAACACCACTACCACCTTGCCTTCGTGCATCCTGCGGGCTGTGCGGCGAGTGTAGTTGATGTCCTGCGCGAGAGGCTGCACCATCTCACCACCCAGGCGAACAAACGTATCTAAGGCCGGTGTACGTCGTCCTGTAATCCGGTAGAGGAAAGCATCCTTCATCGAATCAGCCCAGGTGAGTAGGAGCCGTGGCGCCCACGCCTTCGTTTGCGTCTGCAAGAACATCGTCTGCGGGTCACGGATCATATTCCAGACGAGTTGGAACGACGCCTTCAGGCCGGTGGTGCCTGCCCGCTTGAGCGCGGTGGGTTTCCCGGCCAACCACTCACCGACAGCCGGGAGCCGGTACGGTTCCATCGTCTCGAACATCTCGTACAGATCCTCGTTGACCTCGTACCATGTCGGCTGTTTGGTGTCTGGATTGTAGCGGACAATGACACGTTTGCCACTTGGGGCCTTCTTCGCTGGCTGGAAGAACGTCATTGTTTCTTCCAACATCCCAGGCTCGAAGAATCCCCCGGTCTGCACACCAGCACCCTCCCATTCGAGACGCTGATTGATCCTATCAATCAAATCCCCAATGGTGAGCTTCGCCACCGGCACCTTGTCCACGGGGATACGCTCAATGAACTGCCCCATGCCCTCAACGCCTTCGAGCTTCACCAGGGCTTCGATGATCCTCTCCTGGTGCGCGGCCCGAACCATCTTCGATGCTCCTGCGATCATCTCTTGTAGGATGTCTTTGACCTGTCGCCCTGATCCCTTCAAACGTTGCAGGACATCCCCCTGCCCCGCCCCACCGGAGTTCCGGTATCGCTCCGTCATCTCGTCAAATACGCGGTGGAGTGTGGCGTAGTAGCCGGGGTCTACTTCCCTGGTATGTTCAATAATTGAAGCAAAGTTGGGACTTGCCTCAGACACATAATCAAGGAGTTGATCCGACCAGTGGTAGACCTTGTTCGCCGCAGCCATGAACTCCGAAGTCTCTACTTCTCTAATGACCTGGACCGCATCCTCAAGCGAGATGCCAGGGTTCCGGCCTTCCGGCTTCCGGGGATCTGTCCATAATGCCCATGCCCTCTTTGCCAGCATGTACGCCCAAAAATCTTCATACTTGCCCTTCGTGAGAGGATTGATGTCCTTCAAGGGAGGACCGACCGCATTACCGGCGAAGTCGATCATCTGATGGTTCACCATCTCATCCACGCGGGCGTAGTGATTCTTCCGTAAAGCCGAAGCAATGACAAACGGATCTTCGTCGGCCTCAAGTGGTCGCCCGAATTGTTCCTCCGCATAGCGGGCTATTTCATGCAGCGGGTGGAGCATCTCGTAGGTGTACTCAGGGGATGCCACCTTCTCGGCTTTCGCCCATGCCCTCTCAAGCCTCTTCTTCGCTGTCTGTGTGTCCACCATCGACTCTTTGACCCGAGCTAACGATCCCTGGCTGAACCACAGCACAGCCTCGTCCTGTGCCGCTCTGAGAGCCTTCTGAGCCGCTTCCGGCTGATTGGGCAACCACTCCTCCTCGAACCACTTGAAGAACTCAGGAGCGTGCTTCTGCGCTTCCTCCGGGGCAGTCAACCACAGGCGGTTGAACTCAGCCCACCCCTCGCGCTTGTATCCACCGGCAGGCTTCTTATCCCCGTAGAGTGCCTTGCCTAACCGAACCATCTCAGCCATGCGTATACGACTCTGCTCAGGCGGCACCCACGGGCTACCCTTCACCCACCCCCATACGGCCTTCTCAATGGCATGACCTAGCTCATGGACGACCGTTTCGATGTCGTTGGCTACCTTGATGCGAATGACTTCCGGGCGAACCTTGAAGAATCCTTTCCGCTTCTTACCCTTCACCCCCACGCGCACCGGGGATTTGACGCCGAACTCCTCCGCAGCCTTCACCGCTGTCTTGATTACCTTCGGAGCGTTCGTCCTGAGGCTGCTATTGCCTTCCGGGGCCTCAAGGTTTCGCGGAGTGCTGTGCGGATCGTACTCCGGGTCCAGCGGGTCCATCGGACGACGGGGCATCCCCATCTCGTCGGGTTCCGGCTCTGTGGCCGGCGGCTGATCGGTCGCCTGCGCCAGCATCCGTTCCTTGATCTCTTCGAGCTTGGTCTTGGATTCCTCGATCTCCGCAGCGTGGGGGCTTTCCTCCGCGTAGCGGGCTTCGAGATCGGAAAGCTCACCCTCCAACTGCCGCTGCGTAGTTTGCAGCCTATCCATCTTGTCGGGGATGTTCTTGTAGTGATGCTCCAGGCTTGCCAGCGCACCCGCGTCAGTCTCAGCCGTGAACGGGATGATGAGTGCATCGTTCTCCGGGTGCTTCATGCGCGAGAGGAACCCGCCGCTATCGCCCCGCTTCGCCATCAGGTCCCACCCGCGATACTCCCCGATCTTCTGCTCCCGGTA
>QNDS01000237.1 GCA_003644925.1 Candidatus Fermentibacterota bacterium | reverse complement strand
CAGTGATCACTGCATCGCTGCTCGGATCGGGTTGCATCGGAGGCGGCGGTGACGGTGACGACGCTCAACAATCGATGAAACTACAGATCGCAGGATCGACGACGGTTCTCCCGATCGCAGAGGAGTGTGCCCGCGTATTCATGCAACAACGTCCGGGCGATAGGGTTTTTGTCTCTGGCGGCGGCTCTTCGCACGGCGTAAAGGCCGTCGCAGACGGTACGATGGGTATCGGCACCGCATCCCGCGATCTCACGGATTCTGAGATGGAGGCGCACCCGGATCTCGCGGTGCACGCTATCGCAAGGGACGGGATTGCGATCGTGGTGCATCCGGAAAGTCCGGTCGATGGTCTCACGATGGAGGAACTGCAAGGCATCTACACAGGCGAGATCACGAACTGGAATGATGTCGGAGGCGTTGATCTCGGGATCATGGTGGTCTCCAGAGAGGAGGGGTCCGGAACAAGGGGTTACTTTGAGGATGCAGTCATGAAATATACCGGAAAAGAGATTACAGACCATGCAATCATTCAGGACTCAAATGGTAAGATACGGACTACTGTTGCCGGGGATAAGCACAGCATCGGTTTTCTCTCGCTTGGGTACGCCAGCTCTGATGTCAAGACCGTGATGCTCGACGGTGTTGCGCCCAGCACCGAGAACATTCGAAGCGGCGAGTACGCGATCTCACGGACGCTTCTGATGATCACGAAAGGCGAGCCAGACGAGGACGAGCAGGCGTTTCTTGATTTCGTGCTTTCGGAAGATGGGCAGAAGATCGTTTCGGATGTGCACTACATACCGATGGGGTAATCCACCCCATTCTATCTCCTTGCGCCTGCAGAACCATCCTGCACTGAAATTGTGGAGCATCAGCGCGTAAGTGGGCAGGTATCAGGAACCCGGCGACAGGTGGCGCGGTCGCTATCGAGCCAGATCGACTGCCCCGTCAAACACGCGCACAGCTGTACCCTCCATAAACGCCTCGCCGTCAGCCGCTAATGATATGCGCAAGGATCCTCCCGCGGTATGCACAACCACCCGGTCGCCGGTCTTCCCGATTCTGTGCGCAACATAGGCTGATGCAACAGCGCCTGTGCCGCAACTCAATGTCTCGCCCTCGACACCGCGCTCATACGTCCGGATCGTGATCTCATGGTCGTTCTCGACCCTGACAAAGTTCACGTTCGCGCCCTTTGGGAATACGGGTGAATATCTGATCGCTGGCGCAATCTCATCGATTGCGATCTCCAGATCGTCCACGAAGATGATAGCGTGTGGAACGCCAGTGTTTGTCGAATAAACCTCGTATCCCTCGAGACGCTCGATGCCACCAGATGCGGGCGTGCCCATATTCACTTTTATCCATTCAGCGTCGAGATCGACCTCTATTATGCCTGCAAGCGTCTCGACGGCAGAAGCCCCTGCTATATAGCCCTCGTCGATCGCGTACCTGACAAGACACCTTATGCCGTTTCCGCACATCTCTGCCTCTGACCTATCTGGCTGGAAGAGCTGCATCCTGAGGTCTGCGCAATCGGAATTAGTTAGGAAGAGAACGCCGTCTGCGCCGATCCCGAACCTGCGATCGCAGTAGGTGGCAGCGAAACCGGGTTTGTCCGGGATAACCTCGCCATCGTATTCGTCGATCAAGATGAAGTCGTTTCCGTTTCCATGTAGTTTGGTGAATCTGATCATGGCATCTCACCACCCACTGGACTCGCGAGATGCTGAAGGTGGGGACAGTTCATAGACAATATTGACATTTCAATCACCATATACTGCAAAAAACTTTGTTCCATCGAAATGTATTACATGATTGGGATTATTTTCTATCCATACTTCAGTCTCCCATGCAATGTTATCGATATGCCGCTTAAACTCGCGAAAATCTGGAAATGCACTGATATATATTCTTTTGACTTTGCAATATTCTAATACCTCTTCCAGTTCTATCTGACGTTTAGGCGATAAAGGACCATGCGCTGTTACGGCTTCTATCAAAAAAAGATGCTTTTTTTGTGGATCATAGAGAACAACATCAGGTAATTTATCATGTTTCGTTATTGGGATTTTTAACTCTTTTAATAAATTCTCATTAACATATAATAACTTTTTAGCGGTATCGCCCACATATAGTACATCGGCTTCGGGGCAAAATCTTGCTCTGAACTCTTTAATAATACTTGCTTGAAGTTTATTGTGTTTTCCCGGTGAAAAATCGACGTGCGTACCGTCTGGTAAATCTACAGGTATGACATATTTTGCCTTTCGTTTACAATTAGGGGTGTCATAGTTCTGTATAACCGCTATAGCATCATCTGCTAGTGCGTATACTGTGTTAGGACTGTTTGTTGGTCTGACTGGATCGTCGGGATTTCTGACAACGACTCCGGCTTGCTCGAATTGGTGAAGTGTCTGACGTCTTATCGTTTCTCGTGTATTTTCGGCATATCGTTTCCCATAATATTCCTGAATAAAACTTAGAATGTCATGAATTCTTATGGCTCGTTTTCTTGACTTTGACCAATGCGCATCTTCTCTCATATCTAACAAAGCCAATAGTATCAAAGCCGATCGTTCGTTCTGCTGAGCTTTCGGGAGCCCCATAGCCTGCAAGATAGCAATAGCTTCGTCGATTTTACTCATTGATTAGTTCCACCATTATTCAGGTTCTCTACTATCTTAGCATCAATCCCTATCACTGCAGCAACAATATTGTCAAGATCAGATCCATTTTTATATGTTTTAGACTCGTAAACCAGTTTTCCGATCTTTCTAACATCCTCGATCGTTGGAAGTGGCAAACTTCGGATATCGGTGGCATTCACCTGTGTATTCCCGTTTAACGATCTGAATAAATTATCGACGATTGTTGTATTCAATATTGCCGCGATACCACACGTTTCGTGGACTGATAGATTACCATGTGATTTATGAATATAATTTACATGGTTTTCAATACCTACAGTTTTATAAGGGAATTTTGCTTCTAACAATACGGATGCATGCAATCTACGCTTCTGCTCTTTCGAACTGAAACGTTTGAGGAGTACATAATTATTAACCGGCAGCAGAAGCGGTGTTGTTTTACTACACACCTGAATCGCAGATTCCTTTTTATTTCTCTTCAGGTGCCATGCAATCGCCATGTCCTGCATATTATGCATCCACAACAAGGGAACTGAATTCGAGGTTTCTGTTAATTCGGGTAATAAATATTGCTTGGCACGAAAAGGAACCACATGTCCGGTAGATATCCCAAATCCCATATCTTTCAGGGTATTAGGTAATTTATCGATAGCATGCAGAACATTAACATCGAGGCGCGAAGTTGGTATCCTTATAAACGATTCTCCGTTTTTGTTGCATATTATGTCAGAGCGCGGAACTTCAAGTCTTTTCAATTCGTTGAAATCTCTGTTTTTGCTTGTGCTTATAGTTAGTTTTTCGCGTCCGCTTTTTCTAATATCATTGCTTGCTTTTATAATTATATTTTCCTGAAGAATCTCGTCTTTATCAAAAATTTCCGTTCTGGACTCAAAGATATGGATGTCTGTTATCTGAACATTATGGAGGAGCCACTTTCTAAATTTTTTATAGTATAACCCAGAACAAAAACTTCTTGGGGTGATGAATACCATTTCCCCACCGGGTTTAGCCATACTTGCAGACAACGCCATAAAAAGAATATATATATTTGGTTGACCTGAAATCACCTCCGCCATTGCAACAGATTGTGGCGAGTCCTTGTTTGGCTTATAATATGGTGGATTAGAAATTATAAAATCATACATAACACGATTCTCAGCATCCCACAGCAATCCGGATTTTTTAAAATACATCACATTGTGCAAAATAAAATCTTGATTATAAATATTATATTCAACTGCATGTCCCTTTCTTTCCAATTCTATTTTGCATGATTCCAAAACCATTTCCAAAAACGGCAAGACGTCAGAATCAGTCTCATACACATCTATAATTAGATTCACTTTTTTATTGATATTCAATACTCGTTCACAAAAAGCAGCAGTTAGAACGCCGGTACCAGCCCCAGGATCCAAAATACAAATTGTGTCATAGCGTATTTCAAATAGATTTGCCATGAATGTGCTCACCTTTCCGGGAGTGAAAACTTGCCCCTTTTATTTTCCTCATTTTAGAATCATGGGTTGTAGCGTACAGTTCGGACAACCTATTACTGTACTCTAAAAGTCCTTCTTGTTCGGATATTTTTGGAATTTTCATAAGCAACTACATCCACAGCATATCTAAACTCTTTACCTCTGGATATATGGATTTGTTCGGATACCTTAATAATTGCCGTCGAGTGCCAACTCGCCAGAGCTATCGGAAAACCCAAATTCTGCGCCGATATCGATACATCCCGGCATGTCTGACATGCTGATGACTATCACGCAAAATCAGGAGTTTTTCTTACTCTTCTTCGAGCTTTCAGGCTTGTATAACGCCGGCTCCCGATCTTTGAACCGTTTATGGTAGCATTCTTCGACGAACTCTCCGAGCGGTCCTTTCCACGGTTCTGACTTGTTTGGAGCCATGCTTCCGAACTTTTTGGGGTGCATCCCGAGTTCCTTAGCCATAGCGATCTGGCAGACATTCAGCCGGTGTTTCTTCTTAACATACGCCCACGGATTTTCCGACATCTTTTTGTTTAGTTTTTTCGTCATTCTAACCGGCCCATGCCTCATTTCCTATCTAATGCGGGTGCATCTGCGGCTGCGAGTAGCTGGATACGATTACGCTGTTTGATCACGATACCACACCCCTACCCACAACCCTGCTCTCCCCATCGATCTTCTCCACTCTGATCACATTCTCGTACTTCTCGTTGAACGTGTCGTCGTGTGATATGACAAAAATCTGTTTGAATCCGGATATATTCAGTATCTGCTCCGAAAGTCTCTCTCTGCGTGTT
>QNDS01000236.1 GCA_003644925.1 Candidatus Fermentibacterota bacterium | reverse complement strand
TGAAAAGCGGTGATGGTAGAAATACATCTGCAATTCCAGTATTGTCCTCAAGCATAAGAAAACCTGCGCCAGCGGCAAGCCTTCTCCCTGTAACGAACCTTCCCCAGATCCTTACACTGCCCGATGACCCTGTTCGTCCCAGCGGGACAGTCCCCTCCGGACGGGCTATCAATTCCAGAGGAGATGCTGAAAGCGGGAGACCGAGCAGACCAAGTTCCATGGCAACCCTGTTTCTGGTGGAGTAATCGGGTAGATCAGGCGTACCAGGAGGCAGTCCGGGGAAAAGCCCTCCATCACCTGCCTCCAGCTGCAGGAGCGCAGCTGGCGGCTGATAACCTGTTTCCCGGAAACAACCCGCTGCAGCCATGTTTCTGCACAGAGACATTCCGCATCCTGCTTTGAGTAATTCAAACGGGTATCTGTACGGCCTGCCGTCTCTCAGTTTCTCGTATTCCCTGCTCCCCATTCCCTTTAGATGATGAAATCCCGGAACTATTTTTCCCTCTCTCTCGCAGGTGAGCCATTTCCCGCTGTTGACTCCCGGAGGCATGAACGAAATCCCAAGCCTTCTTGCCTCTTCAAGGTAAACTCTCGGGCTGTAGAAACCCCCACCGGCGGCCATGACAGAGGCCATGTAAAGAGCGGGGTGCTCCGCCTTAAGAAGCGCCGCCGCGCATGAGACGGCGCCATATGTAAACGCATGAGCTTTGCAGAAACCGTAGCCGGCATAGCTGGAGAGCACTTCCCAGATGGTTTCCGCCTTTACCGCTTTCATTCCTCTGCGTCTGCAGATCGAGATAATCTCCTCCTTATCAACCTGCTTCTTTTTGAGTCTCCTCCTTAACAGATCGGAAGAAGCTTCATCACTTCCCAGAAGCACTTCAGCAGCTTTTGATATGTCTTCCTGGTAGAGCATTACTCCAAGGTTCTCCATAAGAACCGGGCGCAGTTCAGGCAGAGAGGAATTGTAAATCGATTCAGAATGGACGCAGTCAAGGTAATTCTTTCTTCCGCCTCCGGCAGATGCTCCGGGTCTTACCAGCGCGAGAGCTCTTGCCACATCCTCCATTGTACGTATCTTCATCTCCTTCAGCAGGCCCCTCATAGCCGGTGATTCAACATGGACTACACCTATTGTCCTACCGGAATCAAGGAGGTTCCCGGCAGCTTCCGGAATACTCCCCCCCCTGCGAAAAATGCTCATCGGGTCCTTTTCCAGTGCCGAGCATGCAAGGGATATTGTTGTGAGCCCTCTCTGACCAAGCAGATCCATTTTCAGAAGCCCTATCTCCTCAATCCCATCTTTATCGAAATGGGTTATATCGTACCCGCCGGGGCTCGGCTGAAGGGGCACAAGCGTGTCTACCGGTTCATCAGTGCATACCAGTCCACACGGATGGGGCGCCAGGTGGGAAGGGATCTTCCTGATAAGTTTCGAGTCCTGCAGTGCTGCAGAAGAAGCTGGTCTGCTCCAGACAGCGTTATCCCGGTAACGAAGAAGTCTTGTAAGATTGTCGATCTCCCTGCTGCTGATACCCAGGCCTGATGCTGCAACCCTGAAGGCAGACCTTGCGCGATGAGTTACTATCTGCGAAACAGCCGCCCCGTATCTTCCCGCTTTCCCGAGGAACCATTTTATGACTTCATCCCTCCTTGAGCTGTCAATATCAAGGTCTATGTCCGGAGGTCTCGAACGGAGAACGTTGAAAAATCGTGAGAACGACAGCCCATGCCGAATGGGGCAGATTATGGATATGCCCAGAAGGTACGCGATGATGCTGCCCCCGGCGGAACCTCTGGCTGATACAGCGATGCTTTCTTTTCTGCAGTACTCGATAATCTCATAAAACCGGAGGAAGTAACCGGCAAACCCGTTTTCGCATATGACTTCCAGTTCCATTTCCAACCGGCAAAGGGCGGACGGGCTTGCATTGTACAGGGATTTCAATCTCTGCTTCACGATCCGGCCAAGCATCCGTTCCTCCGCAGGGATTCTCCTCCTTACTTTACCTGCTGCCGGAGGTTCTGTTGAAATCAGTTCTGAGAGCCGCCTGTTTTCCATCAATGAATGTTCTGCGCCGCTGAAACTCCCTTCAAATGTCTCAATATCCGGCAGCACATTATTCTCTCCGGCGAATTCACATGGATCCGGATTCTTTTTCTCTATGGCCAGATATCCCCTGCGAAGGATCCTGTGGGTTTCAATACTGCCCGAGTCTTTAAATACAACCGGCCAGGATGCCAGGGGGCGGCATCCCTGCTCAAGGATCTCATCCTCTATCAAGCCGGGTCTATTGCCGGACATGATCTCCGGGAGAACAGCTACGAATACCGGTCCTGTGAATCCCATTTCGTTCCTCAGCGCCCTTGCTCCGGAAGGCTTATCAACTATCGCTGCCAGTTTTCTGCATGCAGCCAGTATCTCCCCGGTTGAGACCCGCTCCGGGACACTTATGGAGGTTATAAGGCTGCAGAGATCGCTCCACCCTCCTTCAATTGCCGTAAAAGTTATCTTCAGTCCTCTGATCGTCAGTAGAGCTCCCGCAGCCCCGATGACTCCATTCTCCCTGCACGCTGCTGCAAATTCCAGCTGACCGGTAACAATACTGGAGTCCGCAAGGATCCCTCCGGCATAACCGCTGCCGGCAATCCCCGCTGCAAGCGATGCAGGGGATTCAACACCGTACCTGAACGAGTACCAGCTTCGAACGGGCGAAACAACATATGTCATGATACATATGTAAACAAATGTTCACTATTTCGCAAGGGGATTGTTTCCGCTAATGGTTTTAGATATTCTCACTAAGAATTGAATTCAGTAACTGATTGGAGACTGTATGAAAAAGTTTCTCTCTGCCGCTGTTGTTCTGGCTGTCGCTATCGTCGGGTGTTCGAACGATCCTTCGGCACCCTCAGGATCCCTTCCCAATGTGAACAATCTCATAATCGATGAGACAGCATCGAAGGGGGATTCGGTGGTCCTGGTCTGGGACGCTCTGGACGTGGAGGTGGACGGATATCACATCTACTACGCAACAACTGTACCAGGAGACTGGGGTGAACCGGGTGTAACAGCAGATACAACCTGGACACATATAGCAATATCAACCGGCTATTACGAGATAAAGGCTTCCAAGGGTCTGGATTACTCTGCGGGCTTCTCGAACAGAGTAAATACAAGGGCGGCAGCTGCCATTCTCGAACGGGAGCTCAGGGCTGACTCAACTACAAACGGTCTTGTTTTCTACGATGATGGTACAGGCTGGGAACTCGGTTGCGCCGACTCAGCCGGATTCGCTCAGGATATCTACATAGAACTGGCGAATAACATGGTTTACATCTACTCGGGCAATCATGACCCTGCGCAGTATCCCGGCGGCAGCGATACGAAGCTTTGCCCAAGGGGATGCCACGGAAACGTAGCTCCTGAAGCGGGTTCCTCAGAATGGGTCGATTCCGTGCAGGTAACCGATTTCAACTGGATATTCGTGCAGCTGGACAACGATCACTACGTTGAGTTCTACGTAGACAGCGTATTCACCAACGGTGCGGACCTTCTATCCTTCGAGTATCAGCTTATCGATTACCTCAGGCTGTTCAACGTTTTCTAGGTAGATTCTCTTCCGGAAGGGCGGCGGAGTTTGCTCCGCCGCTCATTCAATCAGAATATATCCTTCCTGCTCTTCATAGCTCTTTTGATATTGAATACCAGTTTCTTCAGGTCAGGGTCCTTCTTTACCTTCTGATCTCCTGTAACTCCGGCTATCATTCTATCGATCCTTCGAAGTTTTCCCGAAATCAGTTTTCCAAGAGTAATCAGATACTCCATAGCAAGCTGTGGCTGCATCCTGGCCATATCGGCAAGATGCTCTCGTGTCAGCCTGTAAAGAACTGATTTCCCGGATGACCGGACAGTGGCAGACCGTCCCCCTTCATCAAAGAATGACATTTCACCGAATGAATCTCCCGCTCCAAGGGTGTCAAGAACGACCGCCTTGCCGCCGCTGCTTTCGATTACCTGCATCTTCCCGGATTTAACGATGAAAAAATCTGTTGTTAATTCTCCCTGAAACATCATCGCATCACCGCCGTTCAGTTCCACCACTTCGTAGAAAGGCAGCATCTCAGGTTCAATAAGATTTCTGCCCTGGTTGAAGAGTTTGTTTTTCTCCATTTTCCCCTCCCCCGGTGATTTCAATAACTGCAATTACTTTAACAATTAAACTCTACCCGAGGCTCCTGTCAACCTTTGACTACTGGAACACCTTTCTAACCCGGTTTTGCGATGCAGTCAGCGGAGTACGACCAGTGAGACGGTGTCCATCTCCATTCCAGATCGCAGATTCACGAAGTACATGCCCGAAGGTAACTCGGAAACATTCAGCTCCAGGCTGCTATTACCGGCCGGTATGGAACTCAGGTTCTCGGTCAGCATGAGCTTTCCACTCGCATCGTACAGAGACACATCCACACAGCCGAATTGTGGCAGTTCGAATACCACCGAGCAGGATGACCACGCTGGATTAGGATATACGCTCAGGATTTCTATTGCAGGTGTTGCCAGATCAGCAACCCCGGCAGGTTCTCCATTTAACTCCCCGGGCGAGGCCCACTGCAGAAACTGCCAGGAGCCGATGGCATCGGGATACCTGCCGTAAGCCTCGTCCGCCTCCATCTCCGGGAATGTGATGAAGTCAACTATTACGTAGTCCTGAAGAAGGAATAGATCCTCCCCGTCCGCATCCAGTTTGAACTCCGCATGCATAGTCCCCTGCCCCGGATCGTTGTCAGCCCAGACAACCAGATATTCACCGACTCCGATTACAGTATCCGGGAATGCAAACTTGTGGGGGTAAGCCATGTCATCAGTGAGGTAGAACCCTTCCAGATTCCACGCTTCGGCTCCACGGTTTGTTATCTCCAGCCAGTCATCGTACTCACCGTAATTATCCTGCACAGTGGTATCGTTCTTCGCCATAAGTT
>QNDS01000235.1 GCA_003644925.1 Candidatus Fermentibacterota bacterium | reverse complement strand
TGCAGGGCTTCGGCAACAGCTTGCGTTTCGGCCCTTCTCGAAGAAGCTCCGGGATTCGTGATTACAGCGATTTCATCAAGAACTACCGCTGTATCTTCAATAAACACAGAATCCGGAAGATCATCCGCTTTCATCATATGTATTTTATATCCGAGTTCCCGAACGGTATCAGCATAGTTCTTGTGCTGCTCCATTGCTGTATCGTGATCAATTGGTATTCTGGTGATACTGGTGATCTCACAATCGCTGATGTTGACGCTGACTTCCTTCATCAGAGCAATTTTCATGATAATCCGGCTTTCATTGATCTATCCATTTTATTTCCAGAAATCTTTCGCAAAAGTCTGTCCTGTGGAGATGGCCAGAGCTTCCCCTATTGAGTGATCCATATTGTTATACCAGAATGAACCGCACCTGCCCGTAAGCTGAAGGCCTTCGGGCAGTACCAGATCGGATAACCTTTCTCTGTAATCCAGGTCGTAAAGAGGGTAGGTATGAGATACCAGCTTCCAGTCCATGAAGATGATATCAGAGGCCTGGAGGGCATCCACGCTTTCCAGCTGATGGATGAGTCTGTCATTCAGAACTGCCGGATTGTTTCTATGTTCCGGATCGTTAAGTGTTATCTCAACTATCAGGCTGTCTGCCTTCTGAGGAACCGTATCGGCTCTGAAATTTCGCGGCACGGTAAGCCTGCTGAAAAGGATGTCTTCCTGTCCGAAGTAACACCACTGATAGTTATTATTCTGCGGTTTTGAAAGTGCGATGTTGCATAGAAGCGTATCCATGAATTGAAAACCTGCATCAGGAAAGAGAATGGATACCGGAGCTGACCAGTATACGTGATCGGCAGGGATGACCCCTGAGTCAGCGGTTCTTACGCCTGAAACCTTCCCGTTGGCGGTTTCAATACCAAGGGCCTCACAGTTATAGAGTATTCTGCCGCCGCTGTTCTGAATCCTCTGGGCCTGTTTATCGCAGAAAGTCTGAATTCCGCCGTATGAGGGGTAGTAGAAGGAAGTTGATACAGGCTTCGGGATCAGAACACTCTTGAGAAGAGAAACAAGGTCATCAGCCTTAACATTTTTATCTATTACAGCCCTGTTCACTCCCGCTTCAGCCCAGTCAATATGGAGCGTGTCTGCACTGCATCCTGTGAACTTTTCCGTATATCCGCGGAAGAAGTAGTTGTATATATTCTTGCCGTACTTCGATATAACATAGTCTGCAAAGGTGGGATGCTCCACTTCAGACTGTTTGCGGAAGAGGTCGAGAAAACTCCTGAATAATACAGGAAATGGAAGTCCTGCAACCGATTTCAATGTAAGCGGCCAGCTGCGGTATTTTCCCGCCATGTAAACATTGCTTGACCTGTTTATGGTCACATGATCATCACCAAGTATCTCAAGCAGGTAATTATTGACATCAGTATCCGATGTGTGGAAACGATGGGGACCTATATCGAAAAGGAATCCATCGCGCCCGAAGGTCCTTGCAAGCCCCCCTGGACAACTCTCTTTCTCAATTACGGTAACAGATACATCTTCTCCGGTCGAAGTAAGTCTTTCGGCCAGAGTAAGGCCGGAAACACCTGCGCCCGCTATTACGATATTTCTGGTCACTTTGAGACCCCTAAAGGTGATTCAGTTAACATTGGTCCGGTTTTTCAGTTTTGAATCTATCCACAGCAGTGGAATTGCCATTATCATCATAAGGATTGCCATAAGTGTCCAGAGTATATGAACACTGAAACCTAATTCAACGATGTTCATATTAGAGATAACAAGTCCTTCGATACCAACCATTGCGAACCCTGCAGTCCATCCGGCCTCAACGGTTCCAATACTCATCAGACCGTTGATCGGAAGAGCCATAATAATATTTGTAACTCCGCTTGCGAGGAAGACTTTCCACCCTGGAACTCCAGTTACTCCGAGGGCTTCAAGGAGAAAGCAGAACATTGTAAGCTTGGTAACCCAGACGAGTATTGAAACAAGGAAAGCTGCAGCAAGTTTCCCCTTTCTGTTCCTGACTGATGAAGCTTCAATAAGATCATCGAACCATTGCGTTTTATGAAGGTGCAGGATCCTGCCTAGAATCCAGAGGAGCGGTTTCTGAACTGCTCGCAGAATCGAGGACATGAAGACGATACCGAGAAATCCGAAGAGCAGCAGCAGTGGGGCTATAAGAGCCATCTCCCCCGCACCGGCCGCAACTGCAGAACCGATGACAACACCCATTGCCATCAGATCAAGAAGCTTAGCCAGGAACACTTTAGCAGTTCCATGTCCGACAGGAACCTTCCCGAAATGCTTGAAGAGACCTACAAAGGCAACATCAGCCAGTCTGAAAGGCAGAAGATGCCCGAGTCCGACGTGTATCGCTGTTACCGCCATTGAAAGGGTCAGGCGGGGTTTCTTTCCAAAGCTGAGGAGGATCCATCTGAATGCCCTGAGTATCTGACTCGAGAGAAAGAGCAGAAAAGCTCCGAGAAGAAGAAGTATGTCCGTCTGTGCAACCCTGCTGAAAATGTTGCTTATCGCGCTGCTGATACCGCCGCTGCCAACTGAGTATCTTAATAGTAACCATGCGATTACAAGCCCAATCACCGTTCCGATAAGCGCACTTGATGTCTTTTTACTATATTTCAATCTGTCCTGTTCTTTTTAAGTCAAGTTAGCAGATATATACTAAAGGATTGCATTCTTGGAAAAAGATATTCTGATAAGAGTCGATAATATCTCAAAATCCTTCAGGAAGGTGCAGGCGCTTTCGGGTTTCAGCCTTTGCGTATCATCAGGTTCCATTTTCTCACTGCTTGGCCCCAATGGAGCGGGAAAAACGACTCTCATGAAGATCCTTCTGGGTCTTGTGGGATCCGATTCGGGATCAGTGACTATTTATGATCTTCCCGTATCTTCTCCCCTTTCACGAAGGAATGTCAGATACCTGCCCGAGAACGTTACATTCCCATCCTGGGCGACACCAGCTATTCTCTTTCGGCAGCTGGAGCGTATAAGACACGAATCCACTGCAGAGGAGTTCCGGCTTCGCTGCACAGAGCTTGAATGTGTTGATCTCATGAAGAGACCCCTTGGTAAGATGTCCAGGGGTCAGAGACAGCGGGTGGCTCTCTCACTTGTTACAGCAGGAAAGCCTGAGCTTGTGCTGCTCGATGAACCCGGATCCGGTCTGGATCCCGGCGGCAGGATACTCGTACGGAACCTGATACGTAACCTTTCTTCAGAAGGTGCTACTGTATTGATAAATTCTCACCTTCTCGGAGAAGTTGAGAGGGTCTGTGATACGGCAACCTTCATCAGCCGGGGCAGACTCATCGCGGAGGGTGAACTGGATTCCCTCTCAAGACAGACCGGTCTGGCATACATCGAGACCGGCAATGCCGAGAATATGAAGCTCTCCCTTGAGAAGCTGGGGTATTCATGCCGCATAGAATCAAAAGGTGTTGTTGCGCAGCTCCCGGATCCCTCCTCATTCCCCGATATGGCTCGTTCGGTGCTTGATACCGGTATACGATTCTCAGGAATGAACCAGATGAGGGAAAGCCTGGAGGATGTGTTCCTGAGGATCATGCAGAATGATTCGGAACAGGGGGACGATATTGTTTCTTAACGGTATAGAGCAGCTTCTCAGAAGGAAGATCGTACTGACCGCAGCTATTGCAACAGTTGCGTTCCTCGGATTGTACTGGTGGGGTGTCTCGGCGGCTTCCTCCGCTGATCTGAGCATGGGACACGGAGAGGCTGATATGGCAGTAGCCATGCTGGGACCTGAAGATGCCGCCCTGGCCGCTATTTTAACCGCCGGCCCGCTTGCCGCGACGCTGGTGACAGCCCTTATCATAGTTATTGGGTCCACCATGCTGCCCGAGGAGATCGGACAGGGACGAATGCCCTTCTGGCTTTCGCTTCCCCAGACAAGGCTTAAGGTCTACCTTTCTCTTGGTCTTGCCCCCCTGGCTGTATCCTACGTTCTGGCGCTGATACTGTTCGGCGGAATATTCGTAATAACATCCATCTACTTTCCGTTCACCGCGAGAAACATTCCTTTTGTTTTCATTTCAATGCTTGCGTGGCTGACTGTTGTCTGGGCTGCGGTTATGCTGCTTTCACTTGTACTGAAAAAGATCGCTTCAATGCTTATCGTCTTTTTTCTTTCCTCGATTGCTTCACTTTTCGGCGGATTGTATGAGATAATGAAGATGTTTCCAGGAGATACACCAAAGGCTCTGGAAACGATAACACACACAGTCATATACGTATTTCCAGCGGACAGAGGATACAGAGGTGTACTGTACGGTCTTATTCCGGCAGATGCCGTAATAACGGAGAATCTCGCCTTTTTCGGTGTTACCGCAAGCGTTCCCTCCCTGCATCTTGTATACGCCTTTTTCTGGAGTCTTGTTCTTCTCTCGATAGGTTACTGGAAATTCAGAAGGATGGATTTTTAGCACATTTCCTGCAGTTGACCGTGAAGTTCAGGATCGGTTATTCTAGCATATCCAAGGAGGAAATGTTATGAACAGAATTATTCATGTTAAAATTACGTCAGATGAGCCGGACAGGATCACTGAGTTTTACCGGGAAACGTTCAACTGGAGCGTCACAAAGTTTCCAAACCCTCCGGATGGCTGGAGAATGGACTCGGGCAAGGGTCCGGGAGTAAACTGCTCTGTTTACCGCAGCGATGATTCGCCGATGGACAGGCATATTTCAATCGCCGTATCAGTTCCATCCATCGAAGATATGGTCGGAAGGATCAGAGCGGCCGGCGGAAGGATAATGCACGATAAGATACATGCCTTCGGTAACAGTTACCTTTACTGCCAGGATCCTGATGGAAACATTATCTGCCTGGTGGAATTCAGATAATCGATGTAATTAATCTCTTATACTCACAGATCCGCTTAAATGTTCAGTCAGAACCTTTATCATAGCATCATGATCCGATTTGCCGGCCATTTCACGCACGGAGTGCATGGATAGCATCGG
>QNDS01000234.1 GCA_003644925.1 Candidatus Fermentibacterota bacterium | reverse complement strand
TCCGAAATTGATAACGTAACGCACCTGGCCCAGGGGACTCTGTATCCGGATGTTATCGAAAGCATTTCCGTTCGCGGACCTTCCGCGACCATCAAGAGTCATCATAATGTGGGCGGTCTGCCCGAGAGGATGAACCTCAAACTTCTCGAACCCCTTCGAGAGCTGTTCAAGGATGAAGTGAGGGAGCTTGGACGCGAACTGGGGCTGCCCGAATGCATGGTATCGAGGCATCCTTTCCCAGGCCCCGGGCTTGCAGTCAGGATACTTGGTGATATCAACCATGAAGACCTGGACATCCTCAGAAAAGCCGACAGGATATTCATAGATTATCTCCTGGAAAACGATCTCTACGATGAGATCTGGCAGGCTTTCGCGGTGCTTCTCCCGGTCCGGACCGTAGGGGTTATGGGGGATTGCCGAACCTATGACAGGGTCATTGCACTCCGCGCGGTAACTTCCACAGACGGGATGACGGCTGACTGGTACAGAATGCCTCCAGAAGACCTGGCCAGAATATCATCATCGATCGTTAACAGGGTAAACGGTATAAGCCGGGTAGTGTACGATATATCAACAAAACCGCCCGGTACGATTGAGTGGGAGTAAAAGCAGCTTCTTCTGTTTCCGCAGGATAATCAGACTGTCTGAAACACTAAGAGGGTGTTCAGAAGATTGTTTTTATCTCAGCCCAGGTCGATCTTTCCAGTGCAGGATTAGGCCACCAGACCAGTTCGAACGCCGCATCGGTAGTCTGAGCTGTCCACCAGTCTATTCCAAGGCCGTCAAAACCCTGAACGCAGGGTGAAAGGCTGACAGGCTCGGACTGGATCCAGCCATACTGACCGTAAGGATCGAACGGGAATGCCTTGCGGATCTCGAACCAGTATTTTACTCCGGCACTTAATACTACATAACCGTAGAATTCAAATTCGCACAAGTAATTAACTCCATCAGCTACTTCGCTGTACGAGCCGGGAGGAATCATCCAGCTCTGGATAGCTGAAGTATGCTGTGGAAGTGTGGGACCATTTCCGGTGCCGTCATCGAGGTAGAGGTAGATCTCTACTGGAGAATCGATGGGTCCACCGCCACCATTCCAGTACCCGCCCCACCAGCGAATCATCTTGATTGTAGTTGTTTCAGCGAATTCGAAGTCGTCTGCAACACCCGAATCGTAATCCGGATACATATCAGGGAAATACTGGGATCCCATGGCGCTTCCGGTGGGAAGCTGAGACCAGAGTATCACTTCATATTCCGAACCCTGCCAGCTTGGTCCTGACCCGCTGCTGATAATATCTCCTGTCGCAGTCGGGTCTCCTGCAATTCCGAGGGACACGGTAAGCGTCAGCACCAGAAGCAGAGGTTTCATTGTGTGTCTCCTTTCAACTTAAAAACCGGGAAGAGCGGAAGCTCTTCCCGGTTAAGAACTAGAACCAGAGGGTGTTTAGAAGATTGTTTTGATATCACCCCAGGTTGATGCCTCAAGTGCGGCATCGTCATAGATAAGCACAAATGCTGCACCAGCAGTCTGAGGTGTCCACCAGTCTACTCCAAGACCGTCGAAACCCTGGACGCAGGGAGCAAGGAAACCAGGATCTGCCACTACAAAGCCGTACTGACCGTAGGGATCAAATGCGTATGCTTTGCGGACCTCGACCCAATATGTGACATTTGGATCGAAAGTTACAACTGAGGGGAAATCGTATGTGCAGAGGAAGTTGTCAAGATCGGCAACCTCATCGTACTCTCCGACAGCGATCATCCAGCTCTGAATAGCTGAGGAATGCTGGGGAAGCGTGGGAGAGCCGCCAGTACCGTCATCCAAGTAGAGGTAAATCTCTACAGGAGCAACGATAGGGAAAGGCTCAGCGCTGTTCCAGTAGCCACCCCACCATTTGATCCTGTTGCAGTCGGTTGATGTTGGGAACATGAAGTCATCTGCAACACCCGCGTCGTAATCAGGATACATGTCAGTGAAGTACTGGGATCCCTGAGCGCCACCTGTCTGAGGCTGTTCCCAGAGTATAGTTTCAGCATCACTAGGCACCCAGTTTGTTCCACTGGTACCTTCTACGTCTGCTGTTACGCCAGCCATACTGAGTGATACGGCAAGTACAAGCAAGGAAAGTACAAGTTTCATAGTGTGTCTCCTTTCAGATAGTTTAAGTTCTATTCACTATGCGTAGACTAAATCTACAAGTGTCCGGAGAGTCATGTCAATGCTGAATCGGGACAGGTTAAAGGGCTTGTGTAAATGCTTAATAAGGACAGACTTATCTACACAGAATATGTATCTATTCTATAGATAGAAAAACCGGGAAGAGCGTGTGCTCTTCCCGGTAATGCTTAAGATCCTGGCTGCTTAGAAGATTGTTTTGATATCAGCCCAGGTTGATCTTTCAAGTGCGATCTCATCATCGAAGACAAGCTCGAACGCAGCGTCGATTGCTTGAGGTGTCCACCAGACTGTGCCGAGACCGTCAAAGCCCTGAACACAGGATGAGAGGACGATAGGCTCTGACTGAATCCAGCCGTACTGTCCCAGAGGATCGAACGGGAATGCCTTGCGGATCTCGAACCAGTATTTCTGTCCGGCATCGAAGACTACCCATGTGGGGAATTCGTACCTCATGACGAAGTTTGCTCCGTCAGCGACTTCGGTGTACCCGCCGGCAGGAATCATCCAGCTGGCGATAGCTGAACTGTGCTGAGGAAGTGTAGGAGCATTACCGGTACCGTCATCGAGGTACAGGTAGATCTCTACTGGAGAATCGATAGGGCCTCCAGCGCCATTCCAGTAGCCGCCCCACCAGCGAATCATGTTGATCGTGGTTGACACGGCGAATTCGAAATCATCCGCAACACCTGAATCGTAATCAGGATACATGTCAGGGAAATACTGAGATCCCATTGCATATCCAGTTGGAAGCTGAGTCCAGTATACGAATTCAGTGTCGATACCCTCCCATGTTGATCCGCCGCTAACTCCGCCGGTAGCCGAAGGCGCTACGGCCATACTGAGAGACACAGCAAGTACAAGTATAGAAAGTACAAGTTTCATAGTGTTCTCCTTTCAGATAGTGTAAATACCAATGCACCAGAATTACGCATAACCTACGAAATGTCGGCTTATTGTCAATTCTGAAGATAGGCGTCAGCCGGGGAAAATTGCATAAATTACCGGAAATACCTACCTGGGACAGAGTTAACTAAAATCAGCATGTTTATCCTGTTAATCCATCGGATTCAAGCATTGTATGGAAGGGAAGACCGTAGCATAATAGCAGCATATCAACCGGGGGTATCATAGTGAGAATTCTTGTCGTTATTCTTCTCTTCTTATGTGCAGTATCAGCAGTGAATGGAGGCTTTCCTGATTGGTCACCGACAGTAGGGCTGAAGGTTACCACGCCGCAGAAGATCAGTGTATCGATCGGTTTTTCCAGTATTCCCTGGAACAGTCTCTGGGGCGGTGGCAGCGGTCTTGTATTCCGGCTTGAACCGGGGCTTGCCGGCGGTAAGGTGCACCTGGGGGTAAGAAGCGCTTTCAGTATGGTATTTATCCCGATCACATCAGTTGATATATGCTGCTCCCTCATGTACACATGGAACAATCCATGGAACGGTCTTGCTAATGATCAGACTTATGCCGGGATTGAAGCGCGCGGCGGATTTCACCTCTTCATACTGTCCGCAGGTATCTACCGTCATGTTTCGGGGGTAGATGCCGATCATGACTGGATCTTTTCGGGCGGGGTCGGACTCGGATTCTAAGTTACGGTTACTTCATGTATTCCATTGTCCAGAACGGTCGTTCGGGTGTTTCATCCCCCGACAGCATTTCTCTCCATGCTTCATCGGTCAGTCTGTCCGACATGGGCCATGTAAATTCGTAATAACTGAGCACAGGTCCCACTGCCGTCTCGACATTACCGTCAGGTCTTCTGTATATGACCATGCAGTAGTCAAGGTCTCCAGAAGCAACTTCAAGCACCGAACCGCTGTTCTGATCCGTATGTACATCGGCGATAAGCGATGTTTCGAGGCCTTCAGTTGTTTCGGCTCCCCAGGAGATGGCCGATTCCAGGTTAGCTGCGAAACTCTTGAGAAAGTCTGCATCCTCAGAAGTTATGACGGAGCCCGCAAGCTCCCTTTGGGCTATATCCTGAAGACGGGTCATAATTGAACAGGCATTCCTGAATCTGCCTTCGATACTGCTGTCAAGAACGCCGTATTCACGAAGACCCCTCTGTGCCATCTGAAGTGTCGCATTCAATTGGGCGTAAACTTCCGGCACAGGCTCAACGAATCCGGCGGAGGGTTCAGGTTCCTCATACGGGCCGGCCGCGCTGCCGCACTCCATGGTATAACTCTGTTTTGCGTACAGAATTGTGTCATGCCTGAGCATCGCCCAGGATGCAAGGAAATTTGAAAGAGTATGGCGTTCCCAGGCATCCGTCCGCATGAAATCCGGGTAACCCTCACCCTTATCCTGCCCAAGGAGGTAAATGCAGTGGAGCCATGACATGTAAAGAGTAGCATGCCAATCGGAGGGGCTGTAATCCTCTATCATTCCACGCATCGACTCCAATGAATCCGGGTATGATGCAAACCCAAAGTCTCCGCGTTCTTCAAGGATAGAGATGGCAGCCTCACTGCCGAAGGCGGCAGCAATATCAAGGCCGGAGGGCATGAATCTCCGGTTTCCCTGCGGATTCGCTCCAACAGCCGGGAAGACGAGTTTTCCAAGAATTTCGCTGTCAGGGGTATATCTCTGACCGAGGAACCTGAAACCGGTGGTTTTCAGGAATGCCTCCTGCAGATCGTTCGGATCGAATTCCCCCTGCTCGTCCGGCATTGATATCAGCTCCCCTGTACCGCTGTAGATGGCAGGACCCGCAAAATTGGAGTTAACGTAATCTCTGAACAGCCTGTAGAAATCCATACTCCATATAAGCTGGCTGTCCGCAGCTTCGCCTGCGGTCTCCCGCGCTGCGGAAGTGTACTGCGGCACGGAGAGATCG
>QNDS01000233.1 GCA_003644925.1 Candidatus Fermentibacterota bacterium | reverse complement strand
CGGCTGACGATAAGGCCTGCCAGACTCACGCAGGCAAACACTATACTAGCGGCATTCAGTGATTTCATTCAGTTTGCGCCTTTCATATAACCGGATTCGTGACAAGAGTTCTGCTAGTGGGCCAGACCGCTCTGCTTCCTCGAATATCAATATGAACAAAGGGACCGTGCGTAGGAATCCATCTGTACGCGGACGCGCCTCCGGTGATAACTTCCCCCTCTACTTCCAGCCTCCTGACGATCTCAACAAGGTATTCACCATCATAAACGTCAACCCGTTTGTTCCTGTCGATATCGTCCATAAGATTGTTCGAGGGCCAGCTTTCGATCCATATATCGGCAGCCTGCCCGTAGAGGTGAAGGCTCTCGGTCGTTTCGTTGCCTATGGAGGCATTGTATGCAGGTGTTCTGAAACCGCTGATATTGTGGATATCGGATGCCTGCGGATAAACCTCCTGTACCGCAGCCAGTACAGCTTCGAGCTTATCTGCCAGCCTGAGGTCAAAGGCCATGTACTGCGGATAATTACCCTCAACACGGCACAGAAACTGACCTATTGTAAGATGGGTTGATACTCTGGCCCCGGATGTGTTTGAAGAAAGCTCAATGAAATAGTCCGGTATACTGTTACGGTTGTTTCCGTTTCCGTAGCTTCCGATCGGGAATGAATTAAGAGTGGTGGTCCTCCATCTGCAGGATTCCACAGGGACTATGACGGTATACTTTTCAACCATTTCGCCGCTGCTAACATCAATGTAGAAGATACCATGGTTCCTCGGAGCTCTCCACCCGAAGGAGCTGCCGGCTCCAGTGGACGGATAACCTTCAGTAGCGCTCCATCCGGTATTTTCATTCTGAACAGAGAGCGTTACGGAATCACCGGGCATCACTACGAATGCCAATCGATTCCGCGGAAGCTGGTTTCCATTGACCCGGAGTTCAACGGAGGGAGAAGCCGGAACCGGATCATCCGCAGTGGAAAAAAGCATCATCCATATCAGTAACCAGTACATTTTACATCATCCTTTCGAACGATCCGCTGCATAGAAGCCGCACAGCCTCCGGGTATGCAATGTGTTCCTGCTTCAGTATCCTGCCTGACAGCGTTTCAACTGTATCATCATCCTTCACGTTAATCGATTTCTGCAGAATGATAGGGCCGGTATCAACACCGGCATCAACGTAATGGACCGTGCATCCGGTTACCCGGACACCATAATCAAGTGCCTGCCTCTGAGCGTGCAGCCCGGGGAAAGATGGCAGGAGTGATGGATGTATGTTAATGATTCTGCCGCGGAACTCCTCCAGCATAGGTCCCTTTATTATTCTCATAAGACCGGCAAGGCAGACGAGTTCAATGCCTCTGTCCATCATAAAACGGGTCCATTCCCTCTCCTCTGCCTCTCCGAATTTTGTTCGGTACTTCCCGGGTGACATATAAAGGGCTTCTACTCCCGATTCGGATGCTTTTTTAAGAACATCCGCATTTTCATTGTCCGTTACAAGCAGAGAAATTCTCCCGTTACCGGTATCACCGTGACAAAGAGCTTCGAAGTTCGATCCCCTGCCTGAGGCAAGAACTGCTATCCTGAGTACGCTGCATTTGTCACTCTTATCTAAAATCATCAGTTCCTGTCATCCTCTTCGATAATCCGTGGCGGATGATCGCTGAAAGTCCATGTTATTCCGAAAGAATAACTCCTGTAGTCGTCCAGAACATCCTCAAGGGCAAAAATGAATGCAAACCTCCCTAATGTAAACAAGGACTTTACATCCATAGTTCCGCTGGTGCTGGTGTCGGCATGAAGAAGTTCCCATGATACTCCTCCATGTATTCTTCCCGAAGCGCCCCAGGGCAGGAAAGGCAGAGCAATCCCTCGAAAACGTACAGTGTCCTCCCCGATCGAGGCACCGGCATGCAGAAAACCGAAACTTGTACTTACCAGTGATTGTATTCCCCCCTCAAAACCGTCCTTATCAGCTTCCAGGATAATTTCAAGAGGATCGATCCCCGCTACCCCGATAAAACGCGGATCTGCATCGGGCGCTAAAGCAACCCCGGCCTGAAAATGAAATACTCCGGTTTCCCCAAGCATACCGGCGGTACCTCCGGGGGAAACATCCCCATCGAGGTCAATAAGATCGCTTCTGAGGACAGCCCTCATTCCGAATACGGGGAATTCGAGTCGCAGATGAGCTTCTGCGCGGAGAATAGAATCATCTGAAATACTTACTGCGCATGCGGTTCTGATATCGTAACTGGAGATATCCGTTCTATAGGAACCGAGAGCTTCCCAGTATCTGCCCCCCGAATGAAGGTGAGCGTATGAAATCCTTGCAGCTGCATCCGGTGGATTCCATCCTCCCCAGAGGGTATAACCGTCTTCAGTCGTCTGCCATCCACGTCCTCCGGTTTCAAATTCACGAAAACGGATGATGTACCCCTGATTGTTAAGTGTATCCTCTCTGGACATCGCAAAATCAACAAGCAGGTTTGATGCCAGCGGTCTTCTGAGGTAAGCTGAATATCTGCTGTTCAATGAGGTGTTCTGAATGAGACCCACTCCGCTTGAGTAGGAGCTCTCCGGAACAGCAAAGGAAGTGAAATCAATCTCCCAGCCTCCATTCCCCCAGACGCCCGCTTCAAGAGGAGATCTGAGAACCAGGGATTCAAACGATCCCCATCCGGGAACCGGCTGAAAACCGGAGCTCAGCACCGGAGCCCCATCCCGCAGGAGCCTCGTCTCCCAGTCGAGCAGCTGTGAAATTGTCCATGAGTATATCGGTGATGTCTCCAGAACATCAGACGGGTCCGGATGAAGAACTACAGCAGCAGCTAAAGCGGATAGGATAAGGCAGTTCATCAAGCTTCGTATCCCGGGCGGTTCATAGCTGCATAGGTAAGCACCTTGCCCCTTTCAACACCCGGCTGGTCAAGGGGGTTTACATTAAGCGCCAGTCCCGTCAGAACGGTCGCTATCTCAAGTGACATTATAAGTTCCCCAAGTGTTCTTTCATCCAGTTTCTTCATTTTAAGGTAGCTGACAGGTATACCGTTTTCCTGCAGAGCATTTCCAGTTGCCTTTGCTTCAGCTGTTCTGAGTTCATCGGGGGTAGAACCGGAAAGGTATGCCATGGATGGATATTCTTCGAACCCCGCCGGTATTCTCGGTGCGCTGGCGTCCGGCTGTGTTGTAAGAATGGTAACAGTCTTATCCCCCGGTCCCTCCATGAAAAGCTGCAGCAGAGAATGCTGGTCTGCCGGTCCCCTGCATGCCAGTGGAGTCTGGCCCGTTACGGTTGGTCTTCCCGAAAGATCCACTTTCTTGCCGAGGCATTCCGCCCAGAGTTGAGAGAACCAGAGCGCAGTATCAAAAAGTCTATCATTGTAAGGAAACATGGCATGAACAGGGTAACTGGAAAAATTGTGCAGGAAACCCGCGGAAATCACGGCTGCCAGGCTTGCTGTACCTCTCTCCCGAAAATCAGTGACCACTGTCTGTGCGCCCTCGAGCAGAGCCTTTACATCGATCCCGGCGAAAGCAGCGGGAAAGAGACCCACCGGGCAAAGAACACTGAACCTGCCCCCTACAGAGTGAGGAACTGGAAGTGATGACCAGTTTCTGTCAATCGCAAGCTGCCGGAGATCACCCTTCCGGGGGTCGGTAATAACAATGATTCCCGACTCACCGTTCGCCGATCCTGCTTTCCATCCGTAAAGAGAGAGAAATATCGAAAGTGTTTCAGCGGTTCCGCCAGATTTGGTTATAACAGCGATAGATGTCCTTTCAGGATCCATACGCGCAGTTATTTCAGAGATAATAGCTGAATCCGGTGAATCCGCTACGACTACTTTCTCTTTCCTGTCAAGCGATCTGGAGAAAGCGCTCAGAAGGGCTCGCAGCCCAAGGGAAGATCCCCCTATACCGCAGACTATCATGCGGTCAGCGTAGCGCCGCACAGTATCCGCGAGCTCGAGTGTCTCGAAAAGAAGTTCCGAATCTCCCGGAAGATCCATAAAGCCGAGCTTCCCATCTTTTTCCCATTCTGCGAAGTCAGCGATTATCCCGTCCGGAAGAGGAGCAAAACGGTAGGATGTCCTGAAATCAAGCCCGGGTAATTCAGTGCTCAACGGAATTCTCCATTCATTTATCCGCCCACGTCAGAAGATCCGAAGTAACAGGCTCTGATGGTAATATTATCACAAGGTTGTTCTCCTTCTCGCCCACCCTGGATACTGATATTGTATCATATTCTACTGTAACGATATAACTATCCAGTTCGTTTTCATATACTGCGAAACGGGGCACCGCTGTAATTTCTGAAAAGCGAGCTTCTATTGCCGGAAGTTCCCCTGAATATACAGCGTATACATCTCTTTCCTCAACTAAATGGAATACGCTCCCTCCCGGAGGCCAGAAATTCACCGTACAATCATCCGGAGGAAAGACCAGGAAGAGCTCGTTACTTGCTACAGAGAGCTCAAGCACTGCATTCCCGGGTCTAATCCGCTGATCTGTTTCAATAAGGATTTCCAGTGCGGTACCCTGCAGCGGAGATAGATATTGAGTATTCTCATTGGATGACAGAGAATCAAGAAGAGATGTCAGGCTATCCACTTTCGGCTGCAGAAGCGAATCTGAAGCCAGCATGGCGGAAGACATATCAAGTTCCATGGAAAGCCTTTCCATTTCGACAACATGAAGGTCCTCAAGCAACCGGAACAATGTATCGCCCTCCTCGATACCCTCTCCTGCGGATATTTGAATTCCGGTTACCACTGCCGATCCCTCCCCGGACCATTTCAGCACAATTGTGTCCGGCGGTGAAGCCTCGTATCTGAATCCTGTTACTTCAGAAGCATCTGCAGTTACTATCTCCTGTTCTGTGAAAGGCAGCTCTTCTTTCGTCTCATCAGGAGAGGAACATGCTGATATGAATATCATTGCAGTAAGAATGATTATAATTGGCACTGGACAAATCAGGCTCCGGGAAGTAATTTTCATCGTTGAGATTCCCCCTGTTACTCAAATTATGAAAGAAGAAGCATGAAATTCCTGTTACATCCTGTT
>QNDS01000232.1 GCA_003644925.1 Candidatus Fermentibacterota bacterium | reverse complement strand
GTTTCCCACCTGAACCATGGTGAGATATCCAGGCTGTATCCTCCCTCTTCAGCGCTATCAAATGCGCCGTACAGAAGGAGAGATTTCTTCCTGTCCTGAGAATTGCTTGCCGATAACCTTATCACCGAGCTGACGCCGGATGATGTTCCGGATGTGGAGAGTGTGGTCTCCAGAGATGCTTGCGTAACGACATCGCCTGCGGCTCCAGGCAGGTACTTTACGATGTAATCACCCTGGGGATCAGCGTAGTACTGGCCGCTTGAGGGGTCGTAACTGAAGTTTCCCTCCCCCGGACCCACATACTCGTACACTACATCCAGAGATCTGCTTACGGTTCCCGAGCCGTTGTAGACCGCCTGCATCCAGATATTCCCAGCTGTTCCTGTCATGGAAAGCCTGATGGCATCCGCATTCAGCTCTCCACCGGAATCGTAAGTTGTTTGCGAATGCTCAAAGCTGCCATTGTACCTGAGTTCGCCCGCGGGACCTGATCCTTCCAGACGCGCTCTCCAGACTTTGAAGGGGCCGCCCGAAACTCCGCCGGATCTCCCGTCGTCCTGAAACTCAATTCGAAGGAGAGCATCTGCAGTATTCCTGCTGAAGAGAAGCCCTGTATACCCTGTATTCACTCCCCCTGAGAGGCTGTCCTTCCAGGATTCTTCGGAGAAGCTGCAGCCGGCGAACGGTTTGAGCGAACCGGTCAGGGGAAGAGCTGATACAGAGATGGATGAGGTCTCACCCGGAGCCATCTCAGGGGTATCGTTTCTCCGCAGGAAAACTCCCCCGGTTGAAATGCGGATATTCCCCAGAACAGGATGCGAAGCAATACGGTACCGCTCCAGGATACCTCCGGTCTCCATGAATCTGCCCGAAGCGGATACCAGAAGTGCGTCTCCACCAATACTTACGTCAGCGATGTTATCCATGCCTTCGTGTTTTGCTGGAAGGGACCACGCGGAAAGAGCGCTGTCAGGTTCAAGTTCGGCAGGAGGTTCGTAACCGGATGAAACCAGCCTGCCTCCGATACTCAATCCCGGCCCGTCTTCCCAGAATTCCAGTCCGGCGGTACCTGTGAAGCAGGTACCTTCCCTTTGCGTCTCTTCGGGGTTGTAGAGATTACCGGTTCTTCCGGAAAAGGCCGCTTCCAGTTCCATACCGATACTTCCGGATTGGTAATCCGCTGCAAACCCGGCGGTTCTGTAGCCTTTCGGTATCTGTATGTACTGACGCGGCAGATGAGTTCCACTGCCTGTGCCCCCCCAGATATACCCGCCAAGGGAACTGTCATATATGTAATCTCCGTTCCCTGACGGGGGCCTGCCGAAGGTAACGTTCCAGTCACCCTGATCCGGCCCCAGATAAACGTAATGCCCGAGTGAATCGAGAGTGTAGCTGCCATTTCCCTGCCCGACATTGACAGCGCCATCGATCCATGCGTCCGCAGGGTCCTCTCCAGCTTCGCGGAGAATCTCAGCAGCCTCCTCTGTCAGCAGGAAACCGAGCGGAGCTTCCCGGTCATCCTCACTGTAAAAGCCTTTGAATTCGATCTCCAGACCACTCCGGGAGTAAACCGTGGATGCGGTTACGAAATCCTTCCTGAAACCGTCACCCCGCGCAAAGAATGTGATCTCCACCCTCTGGTCATTCCTTATGAGCCTCCGGGCTGTGAAAGTCATCAGGCCGGAAGTGTATTCCATCTGGTAATCCTCAGTGGCACCCCGGCGCATAAGCTGCCCGTCAAGCCAGACCTTCTCGCTGCCGGGGACGATCTCCCATCCTCCTGATATATCGTAAGGCCCCTGAACTCCCTCATCCGTATTGAAAACACTTCTCTGTCTTTCGTCCCCGGATGTCCCGTAACCGGCGCCGATGTTGATGAACTCGGTGATATCCCCCTCTGCGTCAATTCCGCTTACCTCTCTTCTCCACGAAAGGGGACCGGTCTCTCCGTTACCGCTTACCCAGTCCATATCACCAAGCCTGGCCCGCCATGATCCGCCATCAACAATGAAAAATATTCTGTCAAGCTGTGAGACAAGCTCCGAAGAAGATGGCCCGGCTGTCAGATTGCGGTCGGTTACTTCCTGAAACTGATATCCCCGGGGCTGCCATTCCTTCAACCGAGATCCTCGTTCCCTGATCGAGCCCGCCGCCGTCACCTACTGAAAATCCTATTCTCTTTGAACCGGATATGTACAGACCATGTTCGGAAAAAGGATCCGCAGTATACCCGTGCAGCTGCTCTATCACCCTTCTCTCCACAAAGCTCACATCGAGGGAGGTCGATGAGGAGATGGTTAATTGAAAAACTTCGAACTCCAATGCAACAGCAGAACCGGCTGATGGAGGAGGATCAAAAATGATGCCTGTTCTTGATCCGGAGGTTCCCGGTACCGCATTCAGCGTATCGCCATCAGCAATGGCTATGATAGAGCCCGGCACTATCCAAAGAGAATCGGGAGTCTCGAAGAAAGCCGTGCCATCACTTTCAAAATGCAGAGTTGTTGATGTGAGAAGCATTACCGCAGCAGCGAAGAAACTCACCGCAGCACCAGAATTCTACCCCTCCCCGGTGACCAGAGCAGGCAGTGATTACTGTTAACGGAACAGGATATCCGGGAGAATTCCCCGGCTTCGGGTAATCTGAACAGAACAGACCCGCTGCCGCCAAGCACACAGGAATCCTGCAGAACTATCAGCTCTCCCCCGGCAGCGACCCATATTCCCGCAGAGGGTAGTGATTCGGGAACTGTGTAATTTCTGAATAGCAGGGATTCGTTTTCGCATGAGTAGACTGCTTCGCTTCCGGATGCGGTGAGCTGTCCCTCACCCGAACCGGTAAGTCTTAGAAGAATATCATCCGGTTCTTCAAGGGAAGTAACTGTACCACTGGCCTTTGAAACGTAAAGAACGGAAAGACCCGAGAGGCATATATCACCGGGCATGCCGCGGGAACTCCAGATATCCGCAGGCTCACCAGTATTATCGTAACGATACACAGTATCCCGGAGTTCATCCGTGACAAACCATCCCCATCGCTCATCTATGCACATTCCCCCGGGAAGAAGAACATCCGGCAGGTCATATTCGGAAAGGGAACCATCGGCTTCGTAGACGCGCAGATGAGGCAGTCCGGGCAGGAGCACGTAAATATCTCCGTCCCCGTTTATCTCAGCATCGATTATCCCGCCGGGAACCGTGATGTATTCAAAATCGCTGAAGGGAAGCTCTTCTATCGGTGCGGAAAGCTGGACAGTACCCAGGACAGCGAACAGGAATAGTATGGCGTTAGCGCACAACTGCGAATGAGCCGGTTTCTACTCGACCGCCCTGGCTGAATCTGAAGAAATATGTACCCGATGCAAGGCCCGAAGCCCCCGGATATGCCAGAGTAACTTCTCCAGTGCCTGCGCTGCTGTAATAAACTGTTTCTACATACTCCCCGGAAAGAGAGAATACTGAAAGCTCTACATCTCCTCCGCCGGACCAGAACTGGAAGAAGAGCGTACCGAGACAGGGCTGCGGGTAGAATGTGAAAACATCCGCGGAGGATATGATCGAACCTGCTGAAACATCAAGATCAAGGCCTGAGAATGTGCTGCAGAGAAGCAGAATATCATCATCTACAGGAAGTGATAATGCAATATCGTTCGCTGAACCGGTATCCAGTTCCACAAGCGATCCGGCTGTCTGATCGTATACGAACGCCTGCAGGGTTCCTAAACCTGCAGCTGCCGCACGGAAGCTGCCACTCAATCCGCTGTCAACAGAGTAGTATCTTCCCTGATAGGATGACATGTGCTCTCCTGCATGTGAGAACGGATCTGATGTAATCTCGGAAGTGTAATCGAGTCCGGGTCTGTTTCCAGGAGATGCGGTATCGTAATCCGCTATTCTGAAGGATTCCCATCCGTATTTTCCATTACCGAACTCCGGATCATCTATCCAGCAGGCAAGCATCCAGTCAAGGAGGATCTGATTCATATCAGGGTTCGAACCGGTGGCATCGCGGATGGCTTCACTGATTCCGGCAATACCGCGATCAGTAGATCTAAGGGATTCCCACAGGAAATCTTCCCCGCCGTAATTCTCGTACAGGTATGCAAAGTACAGGAAACCTGCCCCGTAACCTGCAACGTAGTCAATTATGTTTTCCAGTTTCGTCCACTTGATAGGGGTTACTCCGCCCACTTCAAGGAAAGTTTCGATCTGGAACGCGGGGTAACCGCAGACGAGTGTTCCTGACTGTGCCTGGTTCTCGATCACCCACAGCTCCTCCGAGCTGAAAGGCTGAATTCCCCACTGAATCAGGTGCACAAGTTCGTGAGATGCGGTATAGGCGGCATCGCTCTGGCTACTCGGGTAACAATCTATGTAAAGCATCTCTACTTCGTTGGAATGCCCCCCGTAGTAAAGGTAAGCCTCGGTCTCGGTAAACTGGTTGTAGGGACTGAAGAATCCGGCAATGTAGGCTCCACCCGGCGGAGAGACATAGCCATCCCTGATATCAAGAACCAGAAAGTAGATCTTAGGATCTCCGTCGATGGCATCGGGAGGCTGCCCGAAAACTGCTATATCGGTTTCTATGATCCCGCCAGGTCCCGATGGAGTACTGTCCTCCAGGGCTGCGGAAAATTCATCTACGTGCGCCTGGTTGTATGGAACGGGCCATTGAGTATCTTCCACGAAAATGTATGAACTTTCTCCTACATACCTGCATGTAGCTGATGTAAGGTAGAACATGGGGAAAGCTGTGCTGTGATCGATAGACCAGAAATTTATCGTATCTCCTACGTTGTGACCCTTGCCTGTGTGGAGGGGGCCTGTTGGCTCAAACGAAGGGTCATGACGTCTGTCTATCTCCATGATACCCGGAACCAGAGGCGTTCCATCGATCCACCAGGCCGGAGCGGTATTCTGAAGAATCATTGCAAGAATAAGTACTGTCATCAGAATCTTGCTCCAATCGAAAACCTGACCGATGAGAAGTCGCGATATTCGGGGAAAGAAAGTGATGTGTAAACACCCGGCTGTCTCTCATCAAGAAGAGATGCGTCTATAGCACTTACAACTCTATT
>QNDS01000231.1 GCA_003644925.1 Candidatus Fermentibacterota bacterium | reverse complement strand
CATCTGGTCTCCATCAAAGTCCGCGTTGAACGCTGAGCATGCCAATGGATGCAGCTGAATAGCCTTTCCCTCAACAAGAACGGGCTCAAATGCCTGAATTCCAAGGCGATGAAGAGTCGGAGCCCTGTTCAAAAGAACGGGATGATTCTGGATAACATCTTCGAGAACAGGCCATACTATGTCATCCGCTTCTTCCCATCTCTTGGTGGCCTTTTTAACGCTCTCGTCAAGAAGTTTGCTGATTCTGGCAACTATAAAAGGCTTGAAGAGTTCAAGTGCCATGGTCTTGGGAAGACCGCACTGATTGAGTTTCAGGTCGGGTCCGACAACGATGACGCTTCTACCTGAGTAATCAACCCTCTTACCGAGAAGATTCTGTCGGAACCTTCCTCGCTTACCCTTGAGAAGATCCGAGAGGGATCGGAGGGGCCTCATTCCGGCTCCTTTTACTGGTTTACGCCTTGAACTGTTATCAAGAACCGCGTCTACGGCTTCCTGCAGCATCCTCTTCTCATTTCTGAGAATGACATCGGGAGCCTGAAGATCCAGAAGTCTTTTCAACCTGTTGTTCCTGTTGATAACCCTGCGATAAAGATCATTCAGATCACTGGAGGCGAATCTTCCGCCATCGAGCGGGACCAGAGGCCGCAGATCCGGTGGCAGCACAGGAAGTATCTGAAGTATCATCCACTCCGGTTTATTGTCATCAGATGACAGTCTGAATGCTTCAACTTCCTTCAGTCTCTTTATGTTCTTCTTCCTGCGCGAAAAAGTAGTCTCGTTCGCTATGCTGGTGCGAAGGGCAGTCGCCATTTCTTCAAGGTCAAGATCGCAGAGCATGGTCCGGATAGCGTCAGCTCCCATACCTACCTTGAAGACATCGCCGTATTCCTTCTTAGCTTCCCTGTACTCAGTATCGGTTAAAATCAAACCAATAGTGACATCCGGATGATCGGATTTGGTAACGATATATGATTCGTAATAAATGACACGCTCCAGCTTGAGGTTCGTGATGTTGAGGAGCTTGGAGATCTTCCTGGATTTGAAGAACCAGATATGAACGACAGGTACCGCAAGGTCTATATGACCCATACGTTCGCGGCGAACCCTGGAATGTGTGACCTCAACACCGCATCTGTCACATACTATCCCCTTGTTACGTATTCTTTTGTATTTTCCGCAGCTGCACTCCCAGTCCCGGACGGGACCGAAGATACGTTCGCAGAAAAGCCCTTCCGCTTCCGGTTTATAGCTTCTGTAGTTAATGGTTTCAGCCTGACTGACCTCTCCATGGGACCATTTCCGTATGGTCTCGGGGGAGGCAAGACTAATCTTCATACCTCCGAAGTCTGAGAGAAGCACTCTGGCATCACGTCGGGAAATGTTCTCTAACATTATTATTCCTCCCCTTCTGCGGGCAGCAATTCAACATCCAGAGCAAGGCTCCTCATTTCATTCTGAAGAACGTTGAATGATTCGGGGGTCAGGGATTGCGGGATATTTTCTCCGTTCACCATCGCGCTGTAGGCACGAGCCCTCCCATCAACGTCATCCGACTTGATGGTGAGCATTTCCCTCAGGCAATGCGCCGCGCCGTAGGCTTCAAGAGCCCATACCTCCATCTCTCCCAATCTTTGACCACCATTCTGCGCTTTGCCTCCGAGAGGCTGCTGAGTAACCATAGCATAGGGGCCTGTAGCCCTTGCGTGGAGTTTGTCCTCAACCTGATGCGCCAGTTTCATCATATACATGGTTCCGACAGTGACCCTCTGATCGAATGGGTCACCGGTCCTGCCGTCGAAGAGTAGAGTTTTGCCGTCTCTGTTATAACCGGCTTCCTCGAGAGCATTTTCGATTTCTACGTTAGTTGCAGAATCGAACACGGGCGAAATAACATCGTAACCCATTTTTTTCGCGGCCCATCCGATATTCGTTTCCATTATCTGTCCAACGTTCATCCTGCTCGGTACACCGAGCGGATTGAGGCAGATATCTATTGGAGTTCCATCAGGCAGATAGGGCATATCCTCCTGAGGAACGATTATGCTGACAACACCCTTGTTTCCATGCCTTCCTGCCATCTTGTCACCGACCTGAAGTTTACGGCGTTTCGCCAGGTAAACTTTCACCGTCTTGATGACTCCGGGGGGAAGATCGTCACCCCGCATGAGCTTTTCCTCTACGGTTTCCAGCTCGTTTTCCAGTCTCTTGTACTCCTTTGCGGCATTCCTGAGTATCTGTCGTGTTTCATCATCAGCCTTAAGATCATCTACAAGTTGCTGACTTGAGTCTATATCAGAGAAATTTACTTTGTTCAGGAAAGATGCCGAGAGTTTCCTCCCGGAGGGAACCAGTACCTCTCCTGTAAGCTTATCAACAAGGCTGACAGCTTTCTGTCCCCGGAGGATCTCGAAGAGGAGTTCATCTCTTTCCGTGAACAGACGCTTCTCCTTTTCCTCGAATTCGTCTCTGAACCTGTCCCGCTTTTCATCTATCTCACGGCGGGTTCTTTCAGTTTTGTCCTTCCTGGAGAAGACTTTCACATCGATAACCACACCATCCATACCGGTGGGCGCCCGCAAAGACGCATCCTTAACGTCTCCCGCCTTCTGGCCGAATATAGCCCTGATCAAGCGTTCGGACGGGGAGAGATCCTGTTCACCCTTTGGTGTGATCTTACCTACAAGGATATCCCTTTCCCTAACTCTTGAACCGACCTTTATAATGCCATCTTCATCCAGGTTGACTATCTCTTCGGGGTTGTCAACACTGGGAAGCTCTCTTGTAAGTTCTTCAGGACCGAGTTTTGTCTCTCTGAACTGCGTCTCAAGTTCAACAACATGGACCGAAGTGAAGGCATCGTTCCTGATTATCCTTTCACTGACAACAATAGCATCCTCGAAGTTGTAGCCGTTCCATGGAACAAAAGCCACCGTTGCATTGACACCGAGCGCGAGTATACCGTTCTCGGTTGCCATACCATCCGCCAGAACCGAACCCTTCTTAACAACGTCGCCAACGCTCACAAGGGGTCTCTGGTTGGAGCAAGTATCCTGATTCGTCCTTCTGAACTTGTTCAGGTGGTATGTATCGAATCTGTTGAAATCATGCACCTCACAGTCGGCTTTTACGACTACGTGAGAAGAGTCAACTTCCTGTACGGTTCCTGCCCTGAGCGCTGTGACAAGGGTTCCAGAATCAAATGCAGCTCTTACTTCCATGCCGGTTCCTACAATGGGAGAATGAGGGTAGAGAAGAGGGACCGCCTGACGCTGCATATTCGAACCCATAAGCGCCCTGTTTGCATCATCATGCTCAAGGAAAGGTATCAGAGCGGCGGAAACGCCTACAAGCTGTCTGGGACTGACATCGATGAATTCAACATCACTCGGGGATATCATCGGGAATGTTCCTGCCCGCCTGGTTCTTACAAGGGGGCCGATGAGGTTACTATCTTTATCTATTGGTGCATCGGCTTCAGCTATCGTGGTGCGGTCTTCCCTGTCAGCAGAAAGGTAAACGACTTCGTCTGTTACCTTTCCATCGATTACGCGGCGGTAGGGTGTTTCCAGAAAGCCGAACCTGTTAATGGAGGCGAAAACAGCCAGAGTAGTGATCAGCCCGATATTGGGTCCTTCAGGAGTTTCAACCGGGCACATACGTCCGTAATGCGTATGATGCACATCCCTGACATCGAAACCTGCCCTCTCTCTTGTCAATCCACCCTGCCCGAGAGCACTTGTTCTTCTCTTATGAGTAAGTTCGGCAAGAGGATTGGTCTGCTCCATGAACTGCGAAAGCTGGCTGGAACCGAAGAAGGTGTTTATTACACTTGACAGGGTTCTGGAATTGACAAGATCATGGGGAGTTAATTTTTCGCGATCCTGATGCCCCATTCTGTCCCGTATGGTTCTGGCCATTCTGCTGAGTCCCTTTGAGAATTCCTGTCCGAGAAGTTCTCCAACTGTTCTGACCCTTCTGTTTCCGAGATGGTCAATATCGTCAGAAGTATTTCTTCCCTCGCGAAGTCTGATGAGGTTTTCAACAATGGCGACCATATCAGGTACGGTTAGAGTCAGTTTCTCCATTGAAGTGGAGATATTCAGGCGTTCGTTAAGTTTGTACCTTCCAACCTCACTGAGGCTGTATCGTTTCGAATCAAAGAACATCGATCTGAGGTAGCTTCTAGCGTGATCAAGATTAGGTGCATCAGTACCTCTGAGCGCTTCATAGATCCACATTGTGGCCGAATCTTCATTCTTCTCAACTCCGGCTCCGAGAGATGTGGCTTCCTTGGCAAGGGTTTTCCTGATACCGTCGAAATCGTTAGTTTCCATTCGCGGTGCCAGGAAATCAGCCTCTTTGATCCCATGTTCAACAAGCATTTCGATCTTGTCGATGGTCTCCACAGGTTCATCACAGTGGGCAAGAAGTTCTCCGGTCGAGGGGTCAACAATATCCTGTGCAAAGGATTTGAGAACAAGCTCGATAGCCTTTGATCGGCTCTTGAGAGCGGATGCAAGATCTTTCGTTACTTTCGGATAGAAGCTCGACAGTATATCTGCGTCCGAACCCAGACCAAGAGCGCGAAGAAGCATGGTTACAGGTATTCTTTTGGGACGTCTGTCTATGTTCACGTAAATTATATCGTTGTGATCAAGCTTCAGGTCCAGCCAGGATCCTCTCAGAGGAATAACCCTGGATTTGTAAATTCTATTGCCCCGCTGCATGGTTGTTTCTTCGAAGAACACACCCGGGCTTCTGTGCAGCTGATTTACGATTACCCTCTCAGCTCCGTTTATCACAAAGGATCCGGCTTTTGTCATGAGGGGAAGTTCCCCCAAGAATACTGACTGATCGATGATCCTGGATACTTTCCAGGAATCAGGGGAAGGTTTGCCGTCCTCTGTATCCATAAGGTTCCTGAAAACGAGCCTGAGCAGCGCTGTCAGCGGTACCGAATAACTGAGTCCCTTATCCATGGCTTCCTGAACAGTGTACTTTGGAATGCCCAGTTCGTAAGAAACGTACTCCAGCGAGAATTCACGGTTGCTGCTCTCGATGGGGAAAGTATCCTGGAAAATCTTATGAAGACCCT
>QNDS01000230.1 GCA_003644925.1 Candidatus Fermentibacterota bacterium | reverse complement strand
TCGCTTACTGTGCCTGGCGAACCGGTTCTAAGTATGGTCTTTCCATTCATAAGCCATATTGCCACCTGGCCTGTCGTTATCTCTCTCCATAATATGTCTGAATTGCCGTCTCCATTAAAATCATACTCATTCCCACTATCTCCTCCACCTAAAGTATTAACAGCCGCACCCAGATTAACTCTTGGTTTAGTTATACTAACCTTTGGATCTGTAATAGAATCACCATTATTAATTAACTTGGCTTTTAAACTAACAGGCGTTAAAAAAGATCCGGTTTTTGCTTTTGCAGCAGTTTGCAGACATGCGGCTGCACCGGCAGCATAAGGGCACGCCGCCGAAGTTCCTCCAAAGCTAGAATAATAATCCCCTGTAGTATAGCCACCTGAACCGGTGATGTCAGTAGTATAAGCTTGGTTTGAAGGAGCAAGCAGACCTAAAAATGAAGCGGTATTAGAATAAGATGGAACCATATCCGGGCTGGTTGAATCAATAGAGTAATATCCAGTTGAACATCCGCCTGTTGCGTACTTTGTTGCGCAAGAATTTGAATTTACACACGGATAATAATTACCAAAAGCAGCATCATAAACAGCGCCAACAGAAATAACATGAGAAATACAAGCTGGCCAGCCAATAGAATCACAGTAGCCATCATTGCCAGAAGATACAAACAGAGCCATGCCGGCAGATACTGCATTAGCCGCAGCCGTGGTCATGGCGCTTGAATAACTGTCACACGAACTATAATACCTCCCGCCGCCAAAGCTTGTGCTGATGATCATTATGGGGTTGTTTGAATTGTCATTCTGGTGTGTAATACACCATTCCCAACCTTCGATCATATCCGAGGTAAAAGCTGAACCATCGCTCCCATAAGATATTTTTACTGCATAAAGTTTTGCGTTATAAGCTACTCCTCCAATATAATCACCTGAGGTAACATTTTCTCCCGCTGCAATCCCTGCACAACAGGTTCCATGTCCTTCCTCATCCATTGGGTCACTGTCATTATCTCCGCAATCATAACCACCTATTACTTTACTGTTTGGAAAACTTCCTCCTCCAAGTCTGGAATGTGTGTAATCTATCCCTGTATCGCAGATTGCTATAGAAATTCCAGAGCCATTATAACTGTCTCTTGCTGTCGAAGCACTCATCAATGGAATCCCCTGCGCCAGATGAGGATAGAGGATTGAATCCTCTTCCACAGACTCAACTTCTTCCTGTTCGAGTATCTCTTTAAGTTGTTCAAGTGTAACCTCAACCGAAAATCCATAGATATATTTAAATTTATTAGTAATTTGTTCTGGCCCTACTTTTTGTAGATTGTTCAATAAATTATCTTGTGCTTTTTGTACCTCCTTGCGACGGTTTTCTTTTGCAGTTTCAGTATGCAGGCATGAAGTCTTCTGAGAATTCGTTGGTTCTTTTAGCATAATGATGAACCTGGCCTTCGCTGTTCCACCTGAAAAAGCCTTATGTACTATATTTGGATCTTTAAGTTTCTGGCTGTTGGAGAGATTGAAAAGATAATCACTGGTCAAATCTTGAGCAAAAGCATGAACATGTATAAGGCTGAATAGTGCTATAAAAATTATCAATAACTCTATCTTTAGATTATTTTTTCTATCCATTAAAACCCCCTTTGCATAAATCAGACTCTTTTTTATATTTTACAGTGTTTCAGTTGGATTTAAATTCACTTTTTCTTAATGTGAAGGATTATAGAGAATCGTTCTACCTCTTTTTCAAGGTATTCCAAAAATTTTTCACGGCCATGATACTAGGGAATATGTCCTCCTCACATCGCCAAGGGGAAAAGTGCTGAGTACTGAGGACTAAGGACTGAGCGAATGAGACTGTTGTTCTATGAACCACTTTACTGTTAGCCCGAGGCCATCTATTAACGACACTTTGGTTTGCCATCCAAGCACCTGCAAAGCCTTGGAAGTATCTGAAAAATTACGCCTTACATCCCCTGCACGTGGAGCTTCATATCGTATCTCCACATTATTGATGCCTGTATCTGCTAAGATGGAAAGCAGTATGTTTGCCAGTTCACTGACAGTGGTTTCAGCATTGGTAGCAATCTGGAACACTTCCCCACCGATTCCATCCACTATTGCTGCAAGACGGATTGCCCGAACAAGGTCATCAATGTATATGAAATCTCGCGTCTGTCCGCCATCACCATATATTTCCAGGGTTTCACCGCACATTGCCTGCCGAATGAATTTGGCTACGACACTGTTTTTGTGGCCTGATCCAGGCCCGTACACATTGCCAAAGCGCAGAGCGACCGTCTCGATACCAAATGTCCGAAAATAGGCAGAGCAATATCCTTCTCCAGCCAACTTGCTGGCACCATAAGGAGAAACAGGATGAGGGGCCATGTCTTCATGTATTGGCGGTTCACACTCACCAACCGGTGCTCCGCTTGATGCAAAAACAAAACGCTTGACCTGATTCTGTCGAGCAGCCTCAAGATAATTGAATGTTCCAATCACGTTAGTAACACAGTCTGATCGAGGGTCTGCCACGGATGGCCCTACGCCGGTGTTGGCAGCCAAGTGGACAATTACATCCATTCCCTGTGCGGCTTTAAGGGCAAGACGATCGTCGAGGATGTCGCCAACGATCAACTGCGGTGAGGGGTGAGGAGTGAGGGGTGAGGAGTGAGATGCAGAGGTGAGGGTTGAGGACTGAGGACTGAGTGAAGTGAGGTCGAATTCGGTGAAATTGCAGACTCTGGCAAGGTCGTCGCGGGTACCTACAGACAGATTATCCACTACCCTGATAACATGACCACCTTCTTTTATAAGAGCTTTTATGAGGCTTGTGCCAATGAAGCCACAACCGCCGGTCACAAGCCAACGGTGAGGAGTGAGAAGTGAGGAGTCAGGAGTGAAGGGTAAGGAGTGAGGAGAAGACATTCAGATTGCCTCCCTCTGAGATTTTATCAGACCAGATAATACCTTATCCTCTTCCACGAGTTTATCATCGAGTCTTTTCCAGGTTATTTCGTCAATGAATTCCAGGCGCTTGGCCAATTCGAGCTGAGTATCAAGTTCACTGAGAGATCCTTGGGCTATGTGCAAAAAATTGACGAATTCCTTTTTCGTGTTCCGAGCAGCCCCCTCAGCTATATTGCTTGGAACACTTACGCCGCATCTTCGCACCTGTGAAACGAGCCCAAACCTTTCATCAGATGGAAATTTATCTGAAATCTTATATACATCCAGCGCAATATCCATAGACAACTGCCATGCCTTCAGCCTCTTATGTGGTTTTTCCATCAAATCTCTCTCCCCCTTACTTTTTGTTCCTCTGTCACCCACTCCTCACTTCTCACTTCTCACTCCTCACTCCTAACTTCTAACTCCTAACTCCTATCCTTACCACTTCACCCCTCGGAATATCCTCTCTGTTTGGATATTTTTTTTGTATTTTATCCCTGTCTCAAACATATCTGCCACAACTTCATCAGTGAGGTAATGGGGTTTAAGTCCCAGTTCTATGAGGCCGGTGTAAGTAGGATTGTAATAATGTTCCTCCAGCTCTTTTCTGGGATTTTCTATACTCTTTATTTCAACTGTATGGCCCAGTTCTTTGCCTACCCTGGCCACCTTCTCAGCCAATTCATTCACGGTAAATGTCTCGGTGATCTGATTTAAGACTCGGAGTTCGCCGGCGTCTGCCGGGCTCATGAGAGCCAGTTCCACACAGGCCAGGACATCTTTGATATTTATATATCCTCGCGTCTGGCCGCCTTTGCCATAAACCGTAAGAGGATACCCCGCTACGGCCTGGATAACAAAACGATTGACTACTGTCCCGAAGATCTCATCATAGTTAAAAAATGTTCCAAGACGCTCATCCAAATCAGTTTCTTCTGTGGAAAGGCCATAAACTGGGCCTTGCATCAGGTCGGTGACTCGAAGACCCCATGTTCTCACATAAAACCAGAGCAGATCCGTATCCTGAACCTTAGTGGTATGGTAAAGAGAACTGGCTTGCCTGGGAAAGAGGAAACGGTCCCGCCGTCCTTTGTGTTCGATCTCTATCCATCCCTCCTCGACATCAATATCCGGCGTGCCATATTCACCCATAGTGCCAAGTTTGATGATATGACATTCGGGAGCGTGCTCATGTACTGCCCAGATAATATTTAGCGTACTTTGCAAGTTGTTAGTCAGGGTTAGATTAGCTGCTTTTTGATTTAGCATGGAATACGGAGCTGAGGGTTGTTCAGCATAATGAATAACAGCTTCAGGCCGGCATTCCCGAAAGACTTGGGAAAGAAAGCCATAGTCACAGCAGTCTCCGATTCTGATATGAATATCTTTCCCCGAGACCCCCTTCCACACACAGACACGCTCTAAAAGGTTCGGGGTAGAAAAGAGCGGTTCCACATCAAGGTCCCTGCATAGGCTGCGCCGCAGGTAGTTATCTACCACCCACACTTCATGCCCTTCCTGAGAAAAGGCCATCGCAGTTGGCCAACCAAGATATCCGTCACCACCAAGTATTAAAATATGACTCACTTCGTTCCCCCCTCTTTTCAGATAACAGAGATCAGGATCAGAGGACAGATAACAGACGACAGAGGACAGATAACAGATAACAGACGACAGAGGACAGATAACAGAGGACAAAAAGCTCTTAGGCATATCAGCTTACATTGTTATGGCGTTTGCAAAACGGTTCGGAATTTGCCATCATTTTGCCCAGCATTCGACCTATTTGCATGCATTTATTCATCAGGTTGTTATGATCGTCAACAGAAATGTACTTGCATGCCAACGCTGTATCAAGCCAGTGCTGCGTTTCGGCCTGCTCCCCATCAGAATCGGAAAGTTTGCTCACAAAATGTGCAGGATATTTTCTTTTATGCCACGCTTCAGCCAAGTTTGCGCCGATAGAACGAGACGAACGCCGAATTTGGTCTGTCAGCGAATACAACTCCTCTTTTGGAAAACCTTTGCTAACTCGAAATATTTCTTGCTGGAGCGAAAACGCTTTTTGGTAAACCTTCAAATCCTTAAAACTACGAATCTTATCACCCACAACTACCCTCCGTCCTCTATCATCCCTCCTCCGTCTTCCGTCC
>QNDS01000229.1 GCA_003644925.1 Candidatus Fermentibacterota bacterium | reverse complement strand
TGAAATACTGCGTAGAGCCCTCAAGGGTATGGGAAAAGACGGTGATTTGGCCTAATAAAAACAACGAGTTACAAGGTAGATTTTCAATAAAAGTGCATATCTGTACACTGACCGTCAGATGTCGCTTAAATGACGTTTAACGCCTCTTTAGCCAATGTACGACCGTACTTGGATAACCTTGAGTAAGACTCGCCCGTCCGGGCATTTATAACAGTGATGTACTTGGCCGGAATGTGATTCTTAATAACCTCTTCAATCCGAAGTGTCATAATTGGCTTTGGACCTGGAATTAAGTCCAAGTAGTTCTTCGTGTAGTAAAATAACTTTTCAGCCATCTTCCCTAATAATTTTGGATGGATCTACTTTAAGTAGTTCTTCTTCAGTGAGTTCGATAAATTCACCCTCACCCAAGTACTCGACTGAGTTTAACCAGCTGTAGTAATCTTGCTCGTTTTTATCAAATGTTCGTAAACTATCTATTTCAACAGCGTAGATGTTACCATCTGCTAATTCAATTATTTCTCTCATTATTAATCCTTACTCGTACGAGTATCTTCTAATTTCTTAGACCACTTAGCAACTACTTCGTTCATTTCTGTTTTGCTGGTAGCCAACGCAAGCTCTTGTTTGAACTGTTTTTGATATCGTTTATATTTTACCGCATTGGTATCTCTAAGTATATCCCACATATTGTCACCACTTAACATCTGAGTAACACCTGGTGGTTTCTTGCCACCTATTATATCGTGTTGCTCATCAATTTGTTTTTCTAATTTTATACGCTTGAATTTGTTATCTTCTTTAGCTAACTGGTTGTTAAGTGATAGTAACTTACCTTCGGCAGACTTGCCTGGGTTTGGCGCATTCGCCGCTGTCTCGGCATTAATGACGTTCTGGTCTAATGCCGCTGACCGTTTTGCGTCTGGTGGTCGATTGCGTATCTGATCAAGTATAGCTTGATGTTTTGGGTCAAGTGGTTTTGGCGCTGCTGGTACTGCTGGTTCAAGTGGTGGTACAATAGATTCTTGTATTGGGTCACGAGCACGAATACGCTCAGCTAATGTTGGCTGTGCTGGAGCATTCATATACTCTTCTGGAGTCATACCTGCTTGCTTTGCTTTAACATTCTGTGTGTAAGCCGCATCAACTTCAGCCTTCTTTTGTGCTTTCTTGTCTTTATAAAACTGTTCAGTCTTTTCAACTTCACTAGCTTTTTGTTTGTCAAGTTTCTTCTTAGTCTGACCTGCTATGTGATGGACTTTACCAGCTACTCGAGCTACTGTTCCTAAGCCAGTGCCTTCAACTACACCAGTCAGAGCCATTCCACCTATTCGTTTAGTAATTTCACCAGCCGCTCTTAGTGGTGGTCGTAAATCTGGTGTTGCTCTAACTCCAGCTTGTATTCCTTTACCCACAGCCGCACCTGGCACTGGTAGTACTACAGCAGCATCCATACCCACTTTAGCTGGGTCGTTTTCAAATGTTCGTTTGAAGCGTCCAAATGTACCGTAGTCTTTATCGACTTGGTCAATAAACTGATCAGTCAGTGGATGTTCGTAATCGCCTATAGCATCTGGAATGTAATCTTTAAGTTTGTCTATTGCGTACTGGCTGGCATCCCAAGCCATATCACCCACTGCTCCTAAAGTATCAAGTGGGTTCTGTTGCATTTGTAATAGACCAGCGCCGACATCAACAGACGCATCTATCATTGACTGTTGGTAGTTAGCACCTGCTGTTTCTGGACTATAGTCTTCAGCGTAGTATTCTTTATAAAACTCTTCAAACAAGAGTTCTTGCTGGGCTGTCGTTGGTGGGTAGTCACCGTTAACCTGTGTTGATATACCAGTATCATTATCTGTAATTTTATAAGTTGGCATTAATCAATCCTTACTGGTTTGCTAAATCTCGGTACAGACGAACTTCGTGCGTCACTAACATCGTTATCTATAAGTGTTTCGATGTAATCATCAATGCCCAGATAACCTTCGGGCATTCTACCCTTTGGAATAAACTCAGGAGGTGTGCCAACTGGCGAACCTTTCTTGTACACAGCCATATCAGTATTATAACCTGACGTAAATCCATCAAGTGTTCCGTTGTTGCGCATATAGATATCTTGTTCACCCGCTTTGCGCTCGATACGTGCTTGTATAGCCTGTTGTCCAAGTAACAATCTAAAGTTAGATCTATCATCTTGTTTGATACCACCAATAGTACCTTTAAGTACTTCGCGTTCTGCGTTCGAGTCAATAGCTCTTGAGCCTGCGTCTGACGCAAAGTCTCGTACGACATCCATTTCCAATTTATTGTACATAGCATTAAGTGTTTCAGTTTCTTCATCAAAGAACTTCTTCCAACCTGCAATAGATGCAAGTGGACCAGTACCGCCAACTGCGTTGCCTGTGTACTTCTCTTGTAATCTAAGTACTTCATCAATCGTAGATACATTCTTAAATCTTGCTGTTGCGGCCTTCTGTCTCTGTTGTGAAGCAACTGGTCCAAAGTAACTGTCACTTTCTCGACCCCTACGCTTAAATTGACTTTGTGTAGCCACTTGTGATGGTGTACCTAAGTCACGATCAACTCCACTAACATTGAAAGTAGTTGGTTTATAAGTTTCTTGAAAGTCTGGTAACCCACCAGTATAACCTGCTGGATAATTTTCAATCTGTATTCCGGACTTAGCAAGCTGGTCTGACATAGCTGTTTGATATGCTGGTGTTCCTGGTTCAACTCCAGTAGCCGCTACATTCTGCATCATAGCTGTTGGATTCTGTCCTTGTGGTGCTAAAGTATTCATTAAGCCTGTTGCTTCTTGGTTAGTGTACCCAGCGTTTAACAGACCAGTTTGTAAATTAGTTTGGTCTAATGGTGTTTGTGCTGACCCTAAGTATCCTGAAGCTTGCTGTTCTGGCTGTAGTTGTACCTGCATTCTGTTACCAATACCTGTATCACCCATATTCCCCATTATAGATGGAGCCGCCTCTTGGCCCATAAGTTCTCTTGTTCGAGATGCGCGTTCAAGTCTTGCTTGTTCTAAATTAGATTTAGTATTACCACCACGCATAGCGTCTGAACGCTCGCGTACCATCCCTATATAACTATCCCATAAACTCATATTAATATCCTCCCATACCTAAATTAGTAGGCTGGTAATCTTCCCACGGTTGTTGTCCGTATTTGACTCTGCTCTGTCCGAGTGAGTCAATTGAATCAGCTTCTGGTGTAATGTTCTCTTGTGCTTGTACTGGGTTAGCACCAACCTGCCCACCACTTGCTTCGTCAAGTTCACCAAGGCCTAAAGTGTCTATTGTTTTTGCTCGTTGAACTCCACCTGCAACTGTGTTAGCGGCTTGTGCGCCTTCTATTGTTCCAAGTAAACCAGCACCGGCTTCTGCGGCACCTGCGGCACCAGCGGCTGTACCAAGCATCCCCAGTATTGGCCATACCATTAGAATAAACTCGCGCTTGAATTAAGGTTCCAGCTGTTACTCTGTCCGCCCTGTCCAAGTACAGTAGGTCCACCAATTAGCTGACCGTAATTCTGTAAGTTGCCGTATTGCGTATTAAAGCCTAAGTTCTGCATATTGCCGGCTTGACCCATTGCGTTCTGTTGTGCTTGGTTTTGTAATGCTGATTGTTGACCTAAGCCTTGATAAGCCTGCATCTGTTGTCCTTGTGAGTCAAGTGCTCTACCCTGCATCTGGTTAAAGTTTTGACTCTGCATTTGATTAACGAAGTCTGTTGCTTGTTGATTAGCATCACTTGCCGCAAGTCCTTGTGCTATACCTTGTCTTGAACCACCACTTGTATTACTCATTGCGGAACCAGTGTTAATGCCTGGCATAATGTTTCTGTTAAAGTTTCTACTTATTTGTCCAAGTCCAGCATCAATAGCGCCACCAAGTGCCGCGTTCTGTTGTGTTGGGTCGTATCCACCACCCTGTGCTATCTGTTGTAGTCCAGCTGTGTCTGGTGAGAAGCCGCCTTGCGACTGCTGATTGAATGCCTGCATTGCTGGGTTCTGTATGCCTTGGGCAAACTGTGTACCGCCCTGTCCACCAGCTGTTGTTTGTGCTTGACTGTATAAGTCTGTTAAGTACGGTGACTGTGCGCCCCATACTTGATCCGGGTTTTGTGTTGACGAACTTTTGCCGCCGCCTAATGATCCACTCATAATATTTCCTTTGATAAAACTGTATATTGTTCTTTATAATCGAGGTCTTTGAGTACTTTACTCCATCCTCGTCTACCGTGTATAGTTACATTCGATGCACCCATTTCTTTTGCTATCCTTGTGATAGCTTGGTCTGCCTCTTTAACCCATCTGTACATATCCTTACCACCTGCTGTAATAATGTTTAGTATGCGCTTCTGTGGTGTATCTACCACTTCAAGTGATAGTACTGTAAGTACTTCATCGTCATCTTTGACAACAAGTAGTATCTTATTCTGTAGTACGTCGAGTGCTGAATGTTCGCCTAGTGAGTACACTAGTGCTTTCTCTATGTACGGGATAACCCAATCTTCTTTAGTAGCCGTTACGGTTATCATATCCTTATTTAGCATCTATTATCAAGCCTTCCTTTGAACTGTCAGTTATAGTGTTATCGTCACCAGTGACAGCAACAAATGTACATGCTGATAACAGCAATGTTAAAATTATTATGTATTTCACGGACAGCTACCTGGGTTAGTCCAATCATCACCGCCAGCACCGGTTAACGCAGCCTGTTCTGAAGCATCTGGTCTGAGTAACGATGGTGTGCCACCAAACAATCCGTCCGTGCCGTTATTAATAACTGATGTTGTATTTAATGCTGGTAGACAAGTTAAACTAGTGCAGTTGAGAAACGCCGCAACTGCCCATAATAATTCTGGGGTGTTCATTGTTGCAAATGATGTGATGCTAGTACAATTTTCCCAAGCGTAGTCCATCTCTAGTAGACTGCTAAAATCTAAAGCTGGAAATTGCCCTGTAAGTCCAGTACACCCGCGCCAGGCCCTGGATACAGTAGTAGTATTTGAAACATCAAGTACTGGGAATGAAGTAAGTCCAGTACACCCGTCCCACGCCTCGTTCAGACTCTCACAATTAGATATATCTATTTGTGGGAATG
>QNDS01000228.1 GCA_003644925.1 Candidatus Fermentibacterota bacterium | reverse complement strand
CTGCGGGCAGAGATGAACTGGTCGTAGGGCATCAAGCTGCCCTGCGATGCCTGCAAGTCCCATGTCCCGTCCTGCATCAGCCCGGCCAGGGTGACGGTGGAGTGATAGTCAGTTGCCTGGGAGAGCCTCATGACTAAGCCTGGGTACCGGTGACCGGGTCGAACCCGGGGCTGGCGGCACCTATCTGGGCGTAGCCGAGGATGGTGTCGGGGTCCTCCAGCAGAAGAAGCTGGTCACGGTAGGTGTCTCGCTTGTCCGCGGCATTCTCGGCGATGGCCTTGAGGTCCACGTCGGCGAACCGGCGCATGTCGTCTTTCCCATCAGAGATGCGCTGTGGCATTGCCAGCCATAGCGTTGCGATCTCAGCCGTGCAGAACCACAGGGAGAAAAGCTGCAAGGTCATCCCGGCTCGGCGCTCACCTACCGAGGCCACTGGTGCCTTGTAGGCCGCCCACACCACAGCGTGATCCGGGTACCAGTCCAGCAGGTCCAGCTCCAGGGCAGTGCCGAGGTCCTGGTTGAAGAACTCGTCCAGGACCTCGTTGTCGGTCACCCCGAGGGCGGCCCGGACCTTCTCGGTCGTGGTATACCCTGGGCTGATGCTGGCCATTAGACGTAGGCCATGATCCCACGCTCGACCTGGGCCTTGACCCAGCCGTCGTCGCGATGCTCGATGGTGGCGTTGCGGGGGAACAGGGTACCGTCCGGGTGGCAGAGGGTGTAACAGCCTGCCTTGTCGCCGACGTTGGTAATTTTGCGGTGGGTCGTCTTGGCCGGCTCTGCGGCGGGGGCTGGCTTGGTGGCTTGGCGGACTGGGAGGGGCATGGCTTGGCCTCTGTTGCGGAGATCTCTATAAGGAGTCATCGGAGTATACACCATCGGGATGGGAGGTGCATTTTAGGGTTGCAAGCCTAATTTGTTAGGCGTAAGGTTATATCCCTTCCCCGGAGCAAACCATGCCTATCCCCATCAAATACGAATGCGTAAAATGCCATTGGGTAGGTGCCGGGTCTGAATTCAGGCAGGTCCCGCGGTATGCCGTGCAGGGGTCGGTAGAGGTGAGATGGGAAGATAATCACTGCCCCCGCTGCGAGGGCCATATCTTCCGCGCTGTCCATGTTCCCTGGAAAATGGCCTACGACATGACCCCTAATGCCATGCCTGTATCCGCGGTATCGGAGGTTGAATCATGAGATGGAATGGCGATATTCCAGACCCGTAACCAACCCCATCCCACCCCCGTGGGGCACTATTAGCTCCTCGGTTACCTGGTACCCAGAGAAACCAAAGAAAATGTCAAAGAAGCAGAAGAAACCGCCCCGCCTAGACCAAGCCTCTCGGCTGGACCTTTCTATTGCCTTGGCCAAAGCTGATGCTGCGGATAAAAACCTGCAGGACCGCTACTCTCTCAATGTCTATAAGCGGCTCAAAGATGTTGACCTTCGCACCGAGGTAATGGCTAAGAGGCTGGGGCATATTGCCGGTAAGCCTGATCAGCCAGGCCTCTGGATCGGCTTCATCAGCCCCTTCCTTACCGGGGCAACAATCAGCGGACTTCTTACCGCCTTTTACTTTATTGGTGAAGCCCTATGACCACCCAATACTACGGCAAAGACTTCGGCAGAGCAGACCAAAAGCCTGTCATCTTCTCCCAGACGAGCTTCGGCATTCTCCTCGGCCAGAGGATTACCGGCATCCAGGTTGTTGTTGAGGAAAAGGCCAATGACTATGTTCTGCTTCATCTCAAGGACGGGAGGGATTATATGGTCACCCACAAGCAGATAGCCGGTGAGAGGTTCAAGGTGGAAGGTGCCAACGTAAGCCTATCGGGGCCTGTTAGTGGCCTACTCAAGGACATCACTACTACCTGTACCTATGATAACGACGATGGGACAGGCACCCATACCGGCATCACCTTCGAGACTGAAGCTACGGCGTTTTGGTTTGACTTCTATTGTTCGTCTGATGGAATGGCGGGTGAGGGAGTGGAGGTTTATTTGGTTGAGTGGGCAGGGGTATAACATGGGTGGCATATCTCAAGGGTTTCTGGACGACAGCTACGATGGGCTGTACTCAAAGCCGGAGCAGAAAATTGTACCTACGGTGTTCGAGCTTGTGGACGTTACCGACGGGGCAGAGTACCCAGAGGGAGCGGTACAATTCCGCCCCTCCCTTTGGCACGAAGGCACTGCGATGGAGGCCGCCAGGGCACTGCACGCCCTGCACCCTAATCTCAAATGGCCGAGAACCATTGAAGTGTACGCTGACATAGACTTTCAATTCATGGCCGAGGTTGCAAGGGTCGTATGCTACAAATTCGAGGCGAAGATATGCAAATAGGCAGCGAACAAGCAGACAGAATGGATATGCCGTTCCTGGCTGGGTCGTACCTTGAGTCTATCACCCCCCTGGAACGCCCCCAGGGGGATGTTCTGCTACTGACAACGGTTAATAACCACAGGTTCGTTTTGGGTCACGAATGTAACTGTTGTGAGACCTCTACGTTTGATCGCGCAGGTTGCGGCAAGTTCGTACTCCCCCTTGAGCAGTCGCCTCTTCAGACAGACATTGGGGAATTCTCACTAAAGAGCAGCGGTGATGGGCTAACTACCGGTACCCAGATAATCCTGTCGGGGAAAGGTTGGGAGTACATTACCTTCTGGAGGGGGAGAGACTGGCGGGCGTTGCCGGTAGGGGTTGAACTATACCTGCTACCCCTAGACCCAATATGTTAGCCTGCACCTGCGACTCCTACTCCGAGCCGGGGATGCTTATTCAGGGCCTGGCAGACGAGTACACAGCCCTGCAGAAAAGTATCTACTGATACTGCTGTTCCTGCAAAAAGAAGATCCAAGTGGGCGAGCTTTGCTGTGAGGTGAAGAGGTATAAGGTTCCAGACCTCGATATGGAGGTACGCATCTATGGTGAAGATGGCGAAATACCGAGGGCTTCTCATTGGATGTGTGAGGAGTGTACGGATATTGCGCTGTCTCTTGAGGCGGTTGGGTTTTGCCCTAAGACTTGGTTGGACCAGAGGGCTTTACTTAAAGAGTATGTTGAGGTGTATGTGAAGAGGTGATATAGTTGGGGTTGGGTGTGATAGCCCTTATAAATGGTACAAGTTACAGCGTCACCCAGGGTGCGGAGCCAACCGCCACTATCAACCTGGGTGGCGCTTTTTTATTGGGGGTAATAGTATGCCTAGAAGACTTACCACAGAAGAGTGGGTTGCCAAGGCGGTGGCGAAGTGGGGAGATGCTTATGATTACTCTGAGACTGTTTATACTGGAGCTACGGACCCTGTAACCTTCAGATGTAGAAAGTCGGGGCATGGCTATCAGACGATGCAGGCCAACAACCACCTATCTAAGCAGGGGTGTAGGCAGTGTACTAAGGATGCGTGGTTTGCAGCAAACGCACTTAGCTTTGAATCCTTCTCGGCTAGGGTTGAAAAGTTATTCGGGGGCCTATATGAATGCGTAGAATCAACCTACACTAAATCGTCCAGCAAACTAACCGTCATCTGCAAGTTGCACGGGGAGTTCTACCCTTACGGCAGCAACTTATTGAGGGGGAGTGGATGCCCTACCTGCGGAATTGAGAAGATTGTTAAGTCTAAGACCAAGTCGTTTTCAGAGTTCTATGACGAGGCATATAGGTTATACCTTGGGCAGTTTTCCTACGATGAAGAAAGTTACACTGGCGCTATAGGCCGCATTACCTTTACATGCCCAGGCCACGGGGAGTCCACTCTACTCGTCAGTAGCCACCTAACGGGCAAAGGTTGTAGAAGCTGCGCCGCCGAGATAGCCTATTATGATGGCACCGGCATCCACCACAAATTTGTAGCCCACTGTAGGGCTGTTCACGGGGATAGATACGAAATATTATCCCCCTACCGAGGGGAGCATGCTGAGGTTCTATTCCGGTGCAAACTTCACGGCGAATACTGGCAGATGCCGCGCATTCACCTTGCTGGGGTTGGGTGTAGAGGCTGTGCTGACGCTGCAAGAGCAGAGCGCCGGGCTACTCCCCATAGCGAATTTATGGCCACACTTACTAACTTGGGCCCCAAAATAACGGTTGTTGGGGAGTACACAAGATTGCGAGACCCTATAGAAATATACTGCGATGACCACGGAACCTCATTTCCTACTGCCCTCCTGCTTAAAACTGGGCATGGGTGTGTTGCTTGTGGCAGAAATGCTGGCGTAGGCGCACGGACGATGTCGTCAGAGGAATTTGAAAGGAAGTCCAAAGAAATCCACGGCGATGCTATTGAGATACTAAGCGAATATGTCAATATGAAGACCAAGCTGCTGTTCAAATGCCCCGTCCACGGCGAGTACTCCCAGACAGCAGAGGTTCACCTTACTGGAACTGGCTGCCCTACGTGCGCTGGCGTCGGCCCCTCCAAAGAAGAAACCGCCCTAGCCGATTTCATAGCAGACGAAATCGGCCCCCCTGTAGAGAGAGGCCGCAGGGACTTGATGAACGGGTCCAAGCTGGAGTTGGACATCTTCATCCCAAGCAAGAAGCTGGCGATTGAATACAACGGCCTTATATTCCATAGCACGAGATACAAGAAAGATCGTTACTACCACGCCAATAAAACCAAGCTCTGCGATGAGGCCGGAATACGCTTGGTCCATATCCCTTCTGATATGTGGACCGACGAAGCCAAACAGGCCAAGACAAAGAACTACTTACGTGCCCTGCTGGGTAATGAATGCATTAGCGTCGGCGCCAGAAAGTGCAGGGTGGTAGACATCGATAGTAAGGCCTACCGGAAATTTTGCGATACCCACCATCTGATGAGAACTTGCGTGGCGGGGTATCTGCGCGGGCTTGAATATCGGGGTGAGCTTATCGCCGTGGTTGGGGTCCGACGGATGGCAGATGGTAGCGGTAATTTAGTCCGCTATGCCGTTGACCAGAGATACAAAATTCCGGGCGGGTTGGCTCGGCTCTGTAAGGGGGCTGTCCGACCTCTCATCACATTTTGTGACCTATCGGTGTTTACCGGCGGCAGCTATGAGATGGCCGGGTTCAAGGCAGTTGATGTGACCGCCCCGGACCTTTGGTACACCAATGGCGTAGTGCGTGAGAATCGGCGTAATTTCCAGAAGCCCAGATTGGCTTCTCGCTTCGGCGCTGAG